>NZ_JBQFZU010000052.1:0-12787 GCF_056542405.1 Ruegeria sp. AD11(2025)
CATAGGGCGTATCTCCAATCTTGTCGCCAAACTGAAGGATTCGCCAAACTCAAACCTCACTGATTGCGATATCTGATTGCAGGAAACGACACTGCTTACGAAACGAAAAACGCCGCCCCTGACGGGGCGACACCTTATTTTTCTTTGGCAGGTTTTTACTCGGCGGCCTGCGTCGCGACGCCGTGCTTGTCGCGCTGGCTGTCGCGGAACAGCGCCTTGCCCAACGCTATGCACATCAGGCCCATCACCATGGTAAAGGGCAGCGCACCGATGATCATTGCATTGCGCAGCGCGTCCATCGGGTTGTTTTCACCCGCTGCCAGGATCAGCGCGCCGATCACAGCCGTCAGGATCACACCCCAGATGATGCGGTGCTTGATACCGGTCTCTTGGCTCCCGCCGGACATGATGGTGTTCATCACCAGAATGCCCGAGTCCGCAGACGTTACAAGGAAGGTCATGATCAGGATCACGCACATCACGTTCAGCATGGACAGCAACCCGCCGTCGATCATGTGGGACAGGGTCACGAACAGCTTGTTGGTGTTAGACGCCCCAATGATCGCACCTTCTGCTGCACCCGCCAGTTCCAGATCGATCGCGGTGCCACCCAGAACAGTCATCCACGCAAAGCACACCAGCGCCGGGGCAAACACACAGCCCAAGATGAACTCACGTACAGTGCGGCCCTTCGAGATGCGCGCCAGGAACAGGCCGACAAACGGCGAGAACGCAATCCACCAGGCCCAGTAGAAGGTGGTCCAGCCGGCCTGCCAACCAAACTGGCGGCCTTGCTCACCCGCCGCATAGGCCGCAGCCAGCGTGGCCTCGTCCAGTTCCGCCGCAGCGCCTTCCAGACCGCTCTTGAAGCCGTCAAAACTGCCCCACGCATTGGTCGCGCCGCCCATCAGGGCATCCGCATGCGCCTGCGCCTCGGCCGGCAGCGCCGCTGCAAAGGCCTCGGCTGACAGCGGGCCATAAGCGCCAAAGCTCAGCGAGATGAAGTGCAGGATGTAATCCACCATCGCAGTGCCATAGGTGGTCATAGCAAAGACGAACGAGCCGAAAATCACGAAAGTACCCAGCAGGATGATCGACAGCACAAGGTTCAGGTTCGACAGGTACTTCACGCCCCGGCCAACGCCGGACACAGCCGAGATGATGGACAGCCCCATGATGACGACCAGACCCGAGATCAGACCCACTTTGGACGGGGTCGGAACCTCGCCACCCAGATCCATGATCCATTCCATCCCGGTGATGGCATAAAGACCGTCAATGAACTGGCTGACGCCATAGCCGATGGTCACGGAGACACCGAGGATGGTCGCGACAACGCCCAGAACATCAACCACATGGCCGAAAAAGCCGTTGACGTAACGACCGAACAAAGGCGTCAGCGCCGAACGGATGGTCAGCGGCATGTTGCGGGTATAGGCATAGTAGGCCAACGACAGACCGGTGACGACATAAATCGCCCAGGCGTGGAAGCCGTAGTGCAGGTAGGTGAAGCGATAGGCCGATTGCAGAGCCTCCGGCGAGTTGCCCTCGACGGCGCCGGACACCACAACGGGATTCGACCCCCACAGGCCTAACGGTTCAGCCGTCGCAAACACCATCAGGCCGACACCCAGACCGGCGCCAAACATCATCGAAAACCAGGAAAAGTTCGAGAACTCGGGCTTTTCACCCGGCGTTCCCATGATCCGGCGACCGGTGGCCGGAATGATAGCGACAACGGCCAGAAAAAAGAAAAACAGCCCCACGATGACGACGTAGAAGCTGTTGAATACCTCAAGCAGCTTGCCGTTCAGGCTGCCCAGCGTGCTATTGGCATTGGCAGGAAACACAAGGGCCCACAGAACCAGCCCAACCATGATGGCCTTGCTGATCAGTGCGATGGGGACGCTGTAATTCTCGTAGAAACCGGCATCTGCCGTTTCTATCTCAACATCCGTAAATGGTTCGGGTACCGACATATTTTCCTCCGTGTTGACGGTATAGCTGGATTGAACCCACCTAAAGATGAGCCTCCAATCTTGGTCTTTTCTTCGACCCGATCCGCTGTGGCTTTTCACCACTCCTCCATCGGGCAGGTCATTGAAACTTCTATTCGGGCAGGATGCCCAATCCGCTGTCTATACGCGGCAACTGTTGATTTTCTTGCCTATAATGTCGCTTTCCGGACGATTGGGCTGGAACCGACATATTCTGTAGTTTTGCGACATATACTCTTAGACCTGATCAAAAAATACACCTTTGGCGCACTGAACTCAGATCTTTACCCAGTAAAAAACTAACACAGGATTTAGTTCAGCTCATGTTTTGTTTGATGATTACACCCAGATCATGGTTTCCGGGCGCATCCCAATCCTGTCGAGACTGATGATCCGTCCACTTTGGACACCGCGCCACACCTTCGGTTCGGGACTGCCGTCAGGGTGCAGCCGCTTGGACTCCAAAGACTAATCCCTGACCGACCCCCCCTGACCTTAAGAGAGGCTGTGCACGAGCACTTTCCGGCTTATAGTCTGTACCAACCATCTCGGTCGCTTTGGGAGGGGCGGACGCATGGAACACAGCGCGGACTTGCTGATCGTCGGGGCCGGGTTCTCGGGGCTGATCATGGCGCTTGAGGCCCGCAAACGCGGGATCACCGACATTGCGATAATTGAGAAAGCAAGTGATATCGGCGGGACATGGCGTGAAAACACCTATCCGGGCGTGGCCTGCGATATCCCTTCGCATCTCTATTCGATGGCGACTCACCTGAACCCGGACTGGAGCCGCGCCTATGCAGATGGGGCCGAAATTCAAGCTTATCTGCAGAAAGTCTGCCGTGACGAGGGTCTGTACGACCTGTGCCATTTTCACCAGCAGCTGAAATCCGCCCGCTGGGACGGCACCCGCTGGCAAGTGGAAACCGAGCACGGGCAGCACTGGTCGGCTCGGTTTCTGGTTTCGGCCGTCGGCGCGCTACACTTACCCAGCGTTCCAAACATTCCGGGGGCGGATAGCTTTACCGGCCCCAAGTTTCACTCTGCCCAATGGGATCACGACACGGATCTTACCGGCAAGCGTGTCGCGGTGATCGGCACCGGAGCATCGGCGGTTCAGTTCGTACCCGAGATCGCGAAGTCGGCGGGCGATATCACCATCTTCCAGCGCACAGCGCCCTACGTTCTGCCCCGCCCGGATGGGCCAATAGCACCTTGGGTTCGTAACCTCTATCGACGCGTGCCGGCCCTGCCCCGGCTCAGACGCAAGCTGATCTACATGATCTTCGAGTACCGCCACCGCGTCTTTCGCGGTGAAGAGCGGATGGTTAACTTTGCCATGAAGATGTGGCGCCATGCGCTTGAGAAGGCGATCACCGACCCAGAAGAGCGCCAACGCCTGACCCCGAACTACCGGATCGGGTGCAAGCGTATCCTCAGTTCGAATGACTGGTACCCAACGTTAGCGCAAGAGAACGTAACTGTGATTTCACACGGGGTGACCAAGATCGACGGCAACCAAATCACTGCCTCTGATGGCAGCCGGACCCAGGCGGATATTCTGATCTGGGGCACTGGTTTTCATGTGACCGACATGGGTGAACGACTGGACATCACTGGCTCAGATGGGATGACCTTGCGCGCGGCATGGGCCGAAGGAATGCAGGCCAATCTGGGTACAGCCATCGCTGGGTTTCCGAACTTCTTTATCCTGCTGGGGCCGCATACGGGGTTGGGCCATAACTCGGTTGTACTGATGATCGAGGCTCAGGTCGCTCATATCGGCCGCGTACTGGATCAGATGAACCGAAAAGGGTTGCACACCATCTCGCCCGCCCCAGCGAAGCAGGCGGCCTTTACCCAGGAGATGCGCAACCGTCACCTCGACAGCGTCTGGCAGGCCGGCGGTTGTACGTCTTGGTATCAGGACGGACAGGGCCGCAACACAACGCTTTGGCCGGGCACCGTTGCCGAGTATGAAAAGCGTATGGCCCGGTCCGGGCTGGAACAATACCAACTTGCACCACCCCAAAGCGGAGACCGCTGAGATGAACACGTTCCTGATTATCCTTCTGTTGATCGTTGCATTTTTCATCGGAATGAACCTGTGGACCCGGAAACTGACTGCTGATGGGCAGAAGCGGGTCTCGCAGCTTGGCGATATCGTTTCCGTGAACGGCGGTAGCATTCACTACGTCGAACGGGGCGATCCGTCGAAGCAAGCAATTGTCATGATCCACGGCCTGACCGGACAGTTGCAGCATTTCACCTATGCGCTGGTCGATATGCTGGCCGACGACTACTACGTCATCGCGGTTGACCGGCCAGGCTGCGGGTATTCGACTCGGGATACGGCCGATCTGGGACGCCTGCCCGAACAGGGGAGGATGATACAGGAGCTTTTGGACGCCAAGGGCATCACTGACGCAATTCTGGTTGGCCATTCTCTGGGCGGGGCGGTATCGCTCGCCATGGCGCTGGACCATCCCCAAAAGACCGGGGCGCTGGCCCTGCTGGCCCCCCTGACGCAAAAGCTGCCATCCACGCCTCAGGTCTTCAAACCGCTGGAAATTCGTGCCGAATGGCTTCGGAGTTTTATCGGCAATACTCTGGCTGTGCCGCTGGCCGCCAAAACCGCGCCGCACACACTAGACGTCGTTTTTTCCCCTGAACCTGCGCCTGCCGACTTCCTCGACCGCGCGGGCGGCGCACTGGGGCTGCGACCATCGGCCTTCATCACCGGTTCGCAGGATATTGCAGGCGTCAACGCCAGCCTTGAGGCGCAGATGGCGCGCTACAGTGAGTTAAGCGTTCCTGGCGGGATTCTGTACGGAACACAGGACGCGATCCTGCCGGCTCAGACACAGGGCGATCCGATGGCGCAGTTCGGCCTGAGCAACGAACGGATCGACGGAGCGGGTCACATGATCCTGATCACCAAACCGGAGACCTGCGCCATGTTCATCCGAAGGATCGCCGAAGCCGCACGCAGCGAATCCGAGGCGGTTTGATCGGGTGAAAAGAATCCGGCTTCGACCATCATTTCCCTCTTGACCCTCTCCGGCCCCTCCCGTAAATCGCCTCTCACTCATGGCGGAGTAGCTCAGTTGGTTAGAGCAGCGGAATCATAATCCGCGTGTCGGGGGTTCAAGTCCCTCCTCCGCTACCAAACACCCAACATAAGATGTTGTTTGAGCTGAGAAAAACTTCTTCCAGACCCGTTCTTACCATCATTTTACCCACACATCATCCTAATTTGAGTGCCGTAGCATTCGCTACTTAGTTGATGATCTATTCTTCAATCAATGCTGCCCATCCTTAACGAATGCTTCCATCCTCTTGTGGCGCGACAGAGGGATTCGGACTATTTGGCGCGACTTTCCGAACTACTTGTCGTGGACTTTGGAGAGTTCGCCCACAATTCTCCCCTTCGCCGTTATTGCAGTAACCAGAACTATGAGTGGTAGAATGGCGCCGATTGTGTAGCCGCGTTTTGCCGCCATCACTCTCGCTGCAATACTCGGCGTGTAACCCAGTGATTCGACCGCCTGCAAGACTTGCGGGCGGGTGGTTTCGATCACACGGTCGGGAGAAATCAGGCATCGCGAAACGGTTGCGGTCGAAACACCCGTCGTTTTGGCAACATCGTTAAGTGTCGGAGCTGAACGGTTTTTTCCCATGCGGAGCCTGCCATGTCTTTGACTGTTGTCATACTAAAAAATCCACCGATCCCACCCACTGATGTAAGCGCTTGCATTATCAATGTAAGCGCTTACAAATGGATTCAAGATAAGATTCCGGAGTTCTGAGATGTTCCTTTGGGCTGCTGTTGCTATCTTTGCAGTGTTTTTCGCCAATGTCGCGTTGGGCGCCTTTGGTGGCGGTGCTTTCTTAGGAGACGTCGGAGAAATGCTGGTTCTGTTTGCCGCCTCGATCCTGTTCGTAGCGGCCATTCTCAAACGCGAAGCTGACCAAAAGAACAAAAACGGCAGCTGACGGATCATAAGGGAGGAAGACAATGACGAATACCAAGGATGGCCTCAAATCTGCTGAGCGCCGGAATTTTCTGAAACTGGCCTCAACCGGCTCATTCACTGCGGCTGTGGTAGCCGGTGCTGGCGGTGTGCTGTGGTCCTCAGAAGCCGCTGCTCAGACCGCCAAGGAAGAGAAAGAGCGCGAGAGTGCAGCAGATCATGTCATGACCGTTGCCACCGCCTATGTCCTGGGGGCATCGCGCAGCTATCCGATCATGCAGTTGGATCTGAAGGAAAACATCCAGAACGCTACCAATGGTAAAATCTATGTCAAACTGGCACCTGGTGGCCAGCTGGGCGCTGGCGGCGCACTGGTGCAGAAAGTTCAGGGCGGCACAATTCAGGCAGCGCAGCATTCATTGTCCAATTTCGCGCCTTTTGCTTCCACCGTTGACCTGATCAACATGCCTTATCTCTGCGGCTCCAACCAACGTTTCACCAACCTGGTGAATTCAGATTTCTGGAAGGCAGAGGTTCATCCCAACGTGGAAGCCAACGGGTTCAAAACCCTGTTTTATGTGAACATCGATCCTCGCGTTGTCGCGGTGCGCAAGGGCGGCACTGCTGTGATGTCGCCCGGCGACATGGCAGGAGTGAAGTTCCGGGTGCCGGGATCGAAAATGCTGCAGCAGTATTATCGCATGGTCGGCGCCAACCCAACACCTGTGGCTTGGGGCGAGACGCCTTCTGCGATCAAACAGGGCGTCGCGGATGCGCTCGATCCATCTGTCGGGGCACTCTACGTCTTTGGATTCAAAGACATCCTGAGCCACGTGACATTCACCCAGGCTGTTCCGGATAGCCAAGTCTATTCCTGTAACCTCGAGTGGTTCAATTCGCTGCCTGCCGATGTTCAGGAAGGTGTGATGTGGGGATCTGAGCTCACCGCGCATCAGAATCTGGCCAAAGTACCTTCTGCCCGTGCCTATGCAATGGCGGAACTGGCCAAGGCAGGCGTCGAGTTCCATGCCCTTAGCGATGACCAACTGGGCGAGTGGAAAGAGGCCGGCGGTTATCAGCTTAGCGAATGGGATTCCTTCAAGACCGAACTCGCCGGCTCCATGGAAAACTTCGCCAAGCTCGAAGAAGCCGCAGGCACGCAAGGGATATACTACGTGCACGACGCCTGAGCAGCACCGGGCCCGGGCGCTAAAGCACCGGGCCTATTCTTCAACAACAACCTTCGCAACAGTCCGCTGGACTGGTCGCGAGGGTGTGCATGAACACCGGGAATGGCAATGAACATCCTGCGAACCATCGACCAGAACGCAGAACGTTGGCTGCTTCTGGTGTTCTACACAATGCTTGTCGTCACAATGGCGATTGAAGTGATCCGGCGCGAGCTGTTTGCCTATTCTTCGATCTGGGGCGAGGAGATTGTCCGCTATTCATTCATATATCTGGCCTGGATCGGCGCTGCGGCGGCGGTCAAAGAGCGCGCTCATATCCGTATCGACGTGATCCTGCACTACCTCGGCCCGCGGACCAAGGCGCTGATCTACATCTTCGGGGATCTGGTAATGTTCGTTGTCGCGCTGGTGGCGCTCTACTGGTCCTTCGAGACGGTGCATGTCTCGGCTAAGTTCGGATCCGTCAGCCATGGTCTGAGGATATCGATGGTCTGGTTTCTGGCCGCCGTGCCGCTGGGATTCACCTTGATGATCTGGCGATTGTTCCAGTCTTTCCGGCGCGATTTGCGCAGCCTTCGTGACGGCACCCCCGTCTTTGAAGGCGACAAGCTGTTTGATTGAGAGGCCTGAGCGATGCTGTGGAATTCACTTAATCAAACGGTCGAGCTTGGCTGGGATTTCTACATTCCGGTGATCATGTTCGTCGCCCTGATCGCACTCGCGGTGCCGGTCTGGGCCGCCATCGGGGCCGCGGCCATTACCATGCTGGTGATGTCCGGGGACCTACCCTTGAGCGCTATCGGCGAAAGCCTGTTCACCGGTATTGATGCCTTTGCACTAACTGCAGTACCGCTGTTCATCCTGACCGGCGACGTTCTGGTGCGCACCGGGCTCAGCAAGAAATTCCTGGATGTGGCCGAGGCACTGACCTGCTGGACACGCGGCGGCTTCGGTTCGGCCACGGTGCTGGTCTGCGGCATGTTCGCGGCGATCTCCGGCTCTGACGCGGCAGGTGCTGCGGCTGTGGGCCGGATGACGATCAACCGCCTTGTCGAAAGCGGCTATCCTCGCCCCTACGCCTGTGCGCTTGTGGCGGCAGGCGCCTGCACAGGCATCCTGATCCCGCCCTCCATCGCCTATATCATCATTGGCCTCGTGCTGGGAATTTCCGCCTCCACCTTGTTTCTGGCGGCGTTGATCCCGGGGCTGGCGATCCTGGTGTCGATCCTGATCACCAACATCATCATGAACCGCCTCTACACCTATGAAACCGGAGGCAACATGGGGCTTGGCGAATGGCTGAGCAACCTGGGCCAGGCGCTGAAATCCGGCTGGTATGCCTTTATCGTTCCGGGGATCATTTTCTACGGCATTTTCTCCGGCCGCCTGACCCCGACCGAGGCTGGCGCAACGGCCGTTGTTGTGACCATTCTGATGGGTTTCATCCTGGGCACCCTGAAACTGGCAGATTTCCCGGCTATGCTGGTCAGTTCCGCAAAAGTGAACGGGGTGATCCTGCCGATCATCGCCTTTTCTGCCCCGTTAGCCGAGGCGCTGGCAATCATGGGCGTGCCGCAAGGCTTTGTAACAGCAGTCACCGGCCTGACCGATGATCCTACGCTACTGATCCTTCTGATGATCTGCATCTTGATCGCAGCCGGCTGCGTGATGGAGACGACACCCAACATCGTGATCCTGGCGCCGATCCTGAAGCCCCTGGCCGACAACATCGGCATGAACGAAATCCAGTTCTGTATCATGATGATCACCGCACTGGGGGTGGGCTTCATCACCCCGCCGCTGGGCCTCAACCTCTTTGTCGTCTCCGGCATCACCGGCGAGTCCATCCTCAAGATCGCCGCCCGTGCCGTTCCCTTTGTGTTAACCATGCTGATCGTGGTGCTGCTGATCGCCTATCTCCCGGCGATCTCGATCACGCTGCTTCCTGATATCTACAAGTAGGACCTCCTGGAAATGACCCGTGAATATCTGAAAAAGGCTACCCTGACGCCCAAGTCAGATGCGTCTGAAACTCATAAGATCGTGCAGGGCATCCTCGACGATATTGAGTCTGGAGGCGATGCCAAGGCCTTGGAGTACGCCGCGAAATTCGACCAATACGAGGGTAACGTTCTGTTGACCGCAGAGGAGATCAAGGCGGCATGCGCCCTGGTGCCGGAGAAACTGAAGGCTGACATCCGCTTCTCGCACGACAATGTGCGACGCTTTGCCGAGCTGCAAAAAGGGACGATGCAGGATGTGGAAACCGAAATCTCCCCCGGTTTCATCACCGGTCAGAAGGTAATCCCGGTGGATGCTGCAGGCTGCTATGTGCCGGGCGGGCGCTACAGCCATATTGCCAGCGCCATTATGACCGTGACCACCGCCAAGGTGGCCGGTTGTAAGCATATCACCGCTTGTTCCCCGCCGCGCCCCGGTGTCGGCGTAGCGCCCGCCATCGTCTATGCGGCCCATATCTGCGGCGCCGACAAGATCATGGCGATGGGCGGCGTGCAGGGGGTCGCGGCAATGACCTTTGGTCTCTTTGGTTTGCCCAAGGCCAATATCCTGGTCGGCCCCGGCAACCAGTTTGTGGCGGAGGCCAAGCGCATTCTGTTCGGTCGGGTCGGCATCGATATGATCGCCGGCCCCACAGACAGCCTGATCCTGGCCGACGGCACAGCAGATGCACACATTGTGGCTACTGATCTGGTGAGCCAGGCAGAGCATGGCTACAACTCCCCGGTCTGGCTGGTTACAGATGACCGTGCGCTGGCGGAGGAAGTGATGCGGCTGGTGCCCGGCTACATCAACGACCTGCCCGAGGTGAACCGCGAAAACGCCACCGCCGCCTGGCGCGACTATGCTGAGGTAATTCTCTGCGCTGACCGCGAAGACATGGCGGCCTGTTCCGATGAATACGCGCCCGAGCATCTGACCGTCCAGGCAGAAGACCTTGATTGGTGGCTGCAGCAGCTCACCTGCTATGGTTCGTTGTTCCTGGGCGAGGAGACCACGGTTTCCTACGGCGACAAGGCGGCGGGCACCAACCATGTGCTGCCAACGTCCCGCGCGGCCAGCTACACTGGCGGGCTGTCAGTTCACAAATACATGAAGATCGTAACCTGGCAGCGTGCTACCCGCGAAGGCTCCAAGCCGGTGGCGGAAGCCACAGCGCGGATCGCGCGGTTGGAAGGGATGGAGGGCCATGCCCGCGCCGCCGACGTGCGGCTGGCCAAGTATTTCCCGGATGAAACCTTTGACCTGACTGCCAATGGCTGATCCGAGTAAACTGTTCAACCTGGCACGCCGTACTGCCTGTATCACGGGCGCCAGTTCCGGGCTGGGGCGACGCGCGGCGGCAGCCCTCGCCGCCGCCGGGGCCAATGTGGTCGTGGTGGCCCGCCGGGCGGAGGCCTTGCAAAGCCTCTGCGCGGAAATTGGACCAAGCGCTGCCCATGTCGCCGCCGACGTTGCAGACAGAAGCACACTGGGTGCACTGCGGGATAGGGTCTCGGCCCCTTTCGGCGCGCCGGACATCCTGATCCATGCGGCGGGGGTGAACTCACGGCAGCCAGCAGATGAGGTCACCATTGCAGAGTGGGACAAGACACTGGCGCTGAACCTGTCGGCACCATTCTTCCTTAGCCAGGCGTTGGTTCCCGCCATGAAGGACCGGGGCTGGGGCCGGATCGTCAACTTTGCCTCGCTGCAGACCACGCGGGCGTTTCCCGGCGGCATCGCCTATGGCGCCAGCAAAGGCGGAGTCGGCCAGCTCACCCGTGCTATGGCCGAGGCTTGGTCACCCTTCGGCATCACTGCCAATGCCATCGGTCCCGGGTTCTTCCCGACCGAACTCACGCAGGCAGTGTTCTCTGACAAGGATCGTTCTGCCCGAAACGCGGCACAGACCTGTATCGGCCGCAACGGACGGCTGCAAGATATCGACGGTCCGCTCCTGTTCCTGTGCTCCGAGGCCTCGGCCTATGTCACCGGGCAGGTTCTGATGGTTGACGGGGGGTTCACGGCGAAATGAAAGCCTTGGTTTATGAAGGAGTTGAGGTACTTGCGTTGCGCGATGTGCCGATGCCGCCGATACAGCCGGGTGAGCATCTGATCCGCATCCGCGCCTCAGGCATCTGCGGCTCGGACATGCATGCCTATCTGGGACACGACAGCCGCAGGCCTGCACCGCTGATCCTGGGACATGAGGCTGCGGGTGCAATCGAAGACGGTCCGCAGGCCGGACGCCGGGTGACCATAAACCCGCTGGTGACTTGCGGCAGCTGCGCCGCCTGCACATCCGGGCGCGAGAACCTATGTGCCGCCCGCCAGATCATCTCGATGCCGCCGCGCGAGGGTGCATTTGCCCAGTTTGTGGCCATACCGGAGCGCAATCTGGTGTCGGTGCCGGGCGATGTACCGCTGGAAAAGGCTGCACTCACCGAACCCTTGGCTGTCAGCTGGCATGCCGCCCGGCTGGCGCTGGAGGCGCTGCACCCGGGAACGGAACCCCGTGCACTGGTCATTGGCGGCGGCGCTATCGGGCTGGCCGCAGCCCTGGCACTCAGGGCGATGGGGGTGGAAGATGTGACAATCCAGGAACCCAACGCCGCACGCCGGGACTACCTGAACAACCACTGCGGCCAGCAGGCTGTGGCGGAGTTTGACGGCATGGTGCCTCTGGTGATCGACGCAGTGGGGTATGCCGCAACCCGTGCCTCTGCTTCAGCCGCAGCTGCGCCCGGCGGAGTAATTGCCCATGTGGGACTAGGCGAAGATGCCGGCGGCCTGGACGTTCGCCGCATGACGCTGCAAGAAATCACATTCATCGGCACCTACACCTATACCGCGCAGGATTTCCGCGACACTGCGCAGGCGATTTTCGACGGCCGCCTCGGCTCGCTGGACTGGCCGGAGCAGCGGCCGCTGTCGGACGGCGCCGCGGCCTTCCACGACCTGCGCACCGGCGCGGTGGCGGCCCCCAAGATTATTCTCGACCCCTGGGCCTGAGCCCGCGCCAACACACAGGAGAGCAACCATGTATGACAAAATCCTGGTTCCGATGGCCCTGGATCACGGGGTCTCTGAGACAACGCTGAAGGCTGCTGCCACCCTTTGCAAGCCGGGCGGCCAGATCACCGCGCTGCATGTTTATGAGGCACCGCACGGCTCAGCAGCAGCCTATCTTGACGAGGACGCCGTGCGAGAAGGTTTGGAAAATGCGCGCCAGCAGCTGGCCCGCAAAACCGCAGACTATGGCGATGTGGCGACGGAGATCGTCAAGGGCCGGTCCTATCGTGCCATCGTCGAATACGCGGAAAAACATGGGATCGATTGCATCGTCGTCGGCTCCCACAAACCGGGCCTCAGCGACTTTTTCCTAGGCACGACGGCTGCCCGCGTGGTCCGCCACGCACCTTGCGCAGTCCATGTCTGCCGTACGGCCTGATTCAGAACCAAGACACCCGAAACAAAGGCAACCAACCATGAATATAGACAAGAGGATCGCTGACGATTTGGCGGCCAATGACGTCTCGTTTGTCACCACCGTGCCCTGCAAACAGCTGGCCGGGGTGATCGAGGAGATTGACCAACGCGACGACATCTTTCACATCCCCTCGAA
>NZ_JBQFZU010000053.1:0-12648 GCF_056542405.1 Ruegeria sp. AD11(2025)
GTGTTACGTTGCAAAGGCTCAACAGTCAATCATCGCTCGCAACCAAGTCTAAGCTATTTCCGAACATCCACTTTGCGTGCAAATCCAGTCAACATTTTCTTACTGTTTCTCGGGAGCGCCCCAAGGGTGCCCATATTTGCCTACGCCCCCAAGTCAATGACACGTTGCCTTTTAACTATGAAACTGATTGAACTCTCGCAGTGCTTTCTCTCGCCTTTCATCCAGGTAATTCGCTAGGTCCTCTATGTGAACACCTCTAAGGCTCTTTTGGCTCCAATCAGTTCGTACCAACGGTAGGGTGACTGGAAAGTCGTTGATTTTCCTTAGGAGTTTGGCAAGCGACAAGTGTTGAAAGAAGTCATCTCGAACCTGCTCCAATGGGATAATAGGCAAACCGTTGTAGCGTGCGAGTAGTAGAAATCTTGTGTCCATTACGTATTATTCCTGCCTATTGCTGTCGGTCCAATTTTGCACTAACTCGACATGTCTGAAGCGGCAACTGTTTCCAAGGTGTTAAGTCATGGAAAATAAAAGAAAAAATATTACTAAAAATGCAACCTTAAGTTGTGCGCCGATGATGGATTGGACCGATCGGCACTGCCGCTACGTGCACAGGCTGCTGAGTGGACAAACCTTGCTCTATACCGAAATGGTAACGGCTCCAGCGCTGGTGCGGGGCGGCGCGATGCACCTGTTGGACTACAACCCACAAGAGCACCCGGTTGCGCTGCAACTGGGTGGTTCCGACGCGCAGGAACTGGCACAGGCGGCGCGGTTTGGGGCGGATGCGGGCTATGACGAGATCAACCTGAATTGCGGTTGCCCCTCGGATCGGGTGCAATCCGGCACGTTTGGGGCGGTACTGATGAAAATGCCGGGGCGGGTGGCGGAATGTGTCTCCGCAATGCGGGAAGCGGTGGATGTCGACGTAACCGTGAAATGTCGCATCGGCGTGGATGAACAGAACCCCGAAGAAGTTTTGCCCGCGTTTTTGGAACAGATCCGTGCCGCGGGTTGCGAGCGAGTGACGATTCACGCACGCAAGGCATGGCTGCAGGGGCTCAGCCCGAAAGAGAACCGGGATATTCCGCCCTTGGACTATGATCTGGTGCACCGGATGAAGGCGGCGTTTCCTGATATGCATATCTCGATCAACGGTGGCGTTGTTTCGCTGGATGAGGCGCGAACGCATCTCGATGCGGGGCTGGATGGCGTTATGATCGGGCGAGCCGCCTATCACCAGCCGACCGATATTCTTGCCGAGGCTGACACTGTGATCTTCGGAACAGGGCAAGCGACTGACCCGACTGATGTTGTTCAAAAAATGGTGCCCTATGTCGAAAGCCACCTTGCCGAAGGGGGGCGGTTGCATCAGATCACCCGTCATATGCTGGGCCTGTTCGCCGGGCGTCCCGGCGCGCGGGCGTGGCGGCGAGCCTTGTCCGAAGGCGCAGTGCATGAGGGCGCTGGCCCCGAAGTGATGCTGCGGGCGCTGGAGCACGTGGCGCCTTTGGCCGAGGTTTGAAGGAACGAAGATCGGTAAGGGGGAAAGATGCCCGAGACGATGTTGCTGGCCCAGATGCTGGGCCTATTGCTTGTGATCGGGGCGCTGGCCGGAGTGCTGGCCGGATTGCTGGGCGTTGGCGGTGGAATCGTGCTGGTACCCGCGTTTTTCTATGCGTTCCAGACGCTTGGATATGGCGGCCCACAGCTGATGCAGCTGTGTCTGGCGACGTCTTTGGCGACGATCATTGTAACCTCGATCCGTTCTGTGCTGGCGCATAACAAGAAAGGCGCGGTGGACTGGGATATTCTGCGCGGCTGGGGGCCGGGCATTGCCGTGGGCGCAATTATTGGCGTGCTTGTGGCCACGGCGCTGCGGACCGAGGCGCTGCAGGCGCTGTTCGGTATTCTTGGGATGGTCATCGGGGCCTATCTTGGGTTGGGAAAATCCGAGTGGCGGCTGGGTGATGCAATGCCCAAGGGCATCCGCCGCGCGGTGCTGTCCCCATCAGTGGGCTTTCTGTCGGTGCTGATGGGGATCGGAGGTGGCAGTTTCGGTGTGCCGCTGATGAGCCTGTTCAACACGCCGATCCACCGCGCTGTGGCCACGGCAGCCGGGTTCGGCGTGATTATCGCGGTTCCTTCTGTTCTGGGCTTTCTGTTCCTGGATATCGCACCGGAACACCGCCCACCGTTGACCATCGGTGCGGTCAATCTGGTTGCCTTTGCTATTGTCGTCGCCATGACCATGATCACCGCGCCCTGGGGGGTGAAGCTGGCCCACGCCATGGACCCCAAACCGCTCAAGCGCGTCTTTGCAGTGTTCCTGACGCTGGTCGCCCTGAACATGTTACGAAAGGCGCTGGGATTATGAGCGATTTTCACGAAAAGGGCTGGATCAAGTTTCCCTACGACCCCGTGCTGGCGGATTGGGTGGGGCACGCTTTGCTGGCGGCCCGCGCCTCTGTCACTGACCCGACCCATGCACAATGGATGGATTGTGAAGGGACGTGGTTCATCGGTGTGGACGCATTGGACAACGACATTCAAGGTCGGGTCGGGCAGTCAGGCGCTCTGTCCGGGCAGGCCATGGACTACATCACTCAACAGTACGGAGAGCTGCCGTTGCACAAGGGGCAGGTCTCGGTGATCTATCCCGGCTATCCGCAGCCTCGGCGGGGTGAAAGCGAAAGCGCAGCGCGGTATCGCCTGAAACGGGACGCGGCGCATGTGGATGGGTTGCGCCCGATGGGGCCGGACCGTCGTCGGCGAGTGGATGAGCCTCATGCCTGGATACTGGGCATTCCCCTTACGGACGCCAGCGTGGATGCTGCACCGCTGGTGTTGTGGGAGGGCAGCCACCAAGTCCTGCGCGCCGCGTTTGCCCGTGCATTGGACAGTCATCCCGACGACAGCCTGCATCAGGTCGATATCACCGACATTTATCAGGCGGCCAGGCGCGAGGTGTTTGATACCTGCACGCGCATCGAACTGCCCGCCAAACCTGGCGAGGCCTATCTGCTGCATCGTCATTGCTTGCATGGGGTGGCACCGTGGGGTGCGCATGCATCGGCCGGACCGGATGGACGGATGATCGCCTATTTCCGCCCAGAATGCGCTGGGGGAGTAGCCGAATGGATCGAATCCGCCTAACGTCCTGCCATTATTACGGTTTGGAGGCTTTGCCAGATGATTACGGTCCACAGAAATTCCGACGGTGCGCTGCTCGAGGTTGAGCTGTCCGGCGAAGTGACCAGCAAAGATTACAGTGAAGTTCTGGTTCCCGCGATTGAGTCCGCGCTGGCCGACAATGACACGGTGCGCCTGCTAGCCGTGGTTCAGCCCGAGTTCAAAGGCTACGATCTGGGCGCTGCTTGGGCGGACACCAAGCTGGGTCTCAGCCATTGGCGTGGGTTCGACCGGATTGCCGTAGCTGCGGATCAGGGCTGGGTGCAGACCGGTATCCGTCTGGCTTCTCCGATCCTGCCATGCCCGGTTCAGGTCTTCGAACTGTCGGAACTGGAGGCCGCACGCCGCTGGATGCGCGAGTCATTGGGAGCCATCCATGTAATCGACCTGGGCAGCCCCTGTGTTCAGGTCAGCCTGCTGGGAAAGCTGGACCCCGAGGAATATGCGCGGGCCGAGCTGGATCTGGACAATCTGCTGGTCGGCAAAAACGGTTTTCGGCTGCTGGTTGATCTGCGCGAATTCGATGGCTGGCAGGGACTTACGGCGCTGGCGTCACACTTCCAATTGGTGCGCAAACACGCCGGGTTGTTGAACCGCGCCGCCATCGTGGGGGACAAAACCTGGCAGCATATCGCGCAGAAAGCGGCCAGCCATATTCTGGGGACGCGCACCCAGTTCTTTCCCTCGGAAGAGATCGAAAACGCCAAATCCTGGCTTGCCGCCGGATGAGACGGTAAAGGGAGGCTTAAACTGACGTGAGGGTAAGCCGCCTTATTCTTGACTGGTTGGTCAAAAAATGACTACACAGAGCGTGTTCTTCCGCCGTACCACTTCGGAAGGACGCAAATTCTGAAGCGCGCCGCTGTGGACTGCCACTCACTCACACAAGTGTTCGAACTTGTCCCCCTCGAAGTTCTTACCAGCCTGCAGTGGCGCAGGTTCAGTCCGGACGGATTTCCAGAAATAGTTAAGTGTTATTCACACGCGCGGAACGACCACCGCGGCGCTTGGCCAGACGGGGTTTGCGCGAGGGCAGTTGATCCATGATTTCTGCACGTTCGGTGCTGTCCATTTTGGACCAGCGCGAAATCTCATCAATCGTGCGAAAGCAGCCGGTGCAGATGCGTTCGGTCGGGTGTACGACACAGATTTGGACGCACGGGCTTTCAACCTCGTTCCTTTTCCAAACCATGTCGGTCATTGGCGTACTCCGTCCGTTACAGAAAGCGCAGCCGATCCAGCGCTCCTTGCAGAATATAGCCTGCGGCGACGTGATCGATAACCTCTCCGCGACGTTTTCGTGTCGTATCCGCCTCTAAAAGCGCTTTTTCGGCCGCAACGGTGCTGAGTCGCTCGTCCCAGAAACCGATCGAAACTTCGGTCAGGCGCGACAGGTTGCGGGCAAAGGCGCGGGTCGATTGGCAGCGGGGGCCTTCGGTTCCGTCCATGTTTTTCGGCAGGCCGAGGATGACGCCACCGATCTCGCGATCGGCGATGATTTCAAGCAGGCGGGCGGAATCCAGCGTGAATTTTTTGCGCCGCACGGTTTCCAGAGGGCTGGCCACGCCGCGCATTCGGTCCGACACCGCCACGCCAATGGTTTTTTCCCCTAGATCCAGCCCCATAAGCGCGGTCGTCGGCGGCAGCGCGGTTGCGAATTCCTCGAACGCGTCGTGGATCATTGTGCGATCCCGGCCTGTAATGCGGCGGCGTCGATCAGTTCAAGAGCATCGGCGTTACCTGCAAAGACTTCCATCGCCTCGTTTTTGATATCGATGGCGCGTTGACCTTCGCCCAAAACGCCTAGGGCTGCGATCAGACGGGCCCATTCCTCGGGTGAGCCACCTTCGCTGGCAAGGCGTTCAGACAGTTGATCGACCATGCCCCTGATCATCTCTTGCCGCTCTTCCGGGGTCAGCGCAGCGGCGGCATCGACATCATCCTGACTGGGACCGGTGGCAGCGGGGGCGGGGATGTCCGGCGCGTTGAATACACCCGCGCGGAAGGCCAGCTCGTCCAGTTGCGCGCGGATGGCCTCCGCCCATGGTGCGCCGGCAGGAGCATCGCGCAGGGCATCGACCCAGACTCGGTATCCAACGTCGGGGCGCCCGATCTGAACCATCATCTGCCCCAAATAATACTGGGCCGGACCATGACGCGGGTCGCGCTGCAGTGCCTGCTTCAGCGCCTCTTCCGCCTCAGGCGACACATAGCCGCCCGCGGACAGGATCAGCATCTCGGCCAAATGCGAATATGCATCGGCCGGAACCTCATCGCCGGACAGTTCAATCACACGTTTCTGAGCTTTGTAAGCGGCCGGAAAATTGCCTGCATTCGCCTCGTGCTGCGCCAGCAGGATATGGCCTTGTAGATCGTCCGGGCGTGCTGCAACAGTGTCGCGCAACTGTACCAAAAGACTGGCGTAACTTTCATCCAGCTGCGGCTGCTCGGCGGGTTGCGCTGCGGCTTCGGCTTCGGCCTGGCTGGGGCGGTCGGCACGCAGGGCTTCGGCCTGTTCCTTGCGCAGGGACAGAGGCTGATCCGGAAGTCCGGCGGCACCCATCTGGCGGTACATTTCAGCACCGCCGCCCACTACGATCATAGCTATGACAACAAAGGCGGCAATGGTGGCCCATACCGGTGCCCCGGCCTGTTTGGTTCCGGCCTGCATCTGTGCGTCTGCGGCCAGAATGCGACGCGAGATTTCAGTGCGGACCCGTTCGGCATCGGCCTCGCCGATCACACCGCGCGCCAAATCCTTGTCAACGCCAGCCAACTGTTCACGATAAACGCGCAAGTCATATGCCGCTGCGGGTTCGCGTGTTTTGCGACCACGCAGCAAAGACAGGCCCAAGATCAGCGCCGTCAGCAGCGCGGTTAAAATTGTGACGACCAGGAACGACATAGCTACTCCGATATGGCTGCCCTGACTTAGACCTCTCGGCGGGGCGAAAAAAGGGGCAAATGGCCGCGCGAGGACGTCATGTCGCAATAATCGGGCGGATGTCGCAATAGTTCGATATTGTGGCGTTGTGTGGCAGGGCTAAACTGTCCGCACGCGGCATACCTGCGCCAATCACCGAACCGGATGGATTCGCTCATGAAACACTACTCAGCCTTTGCTGTGGCGCGGGAGGCCCTGCGCTATCACACCGGGTGGGAGCGCGCGTGGCGCTCACCCGAACCCAAGAAACGCTATGACGTCATAATCGTTGGCGCTGGGGGGCATGGTCTGGCGACGGCCTATTACCTTGGCAAGAACTACGGCATCCAGAACGTTGCCGTCATCGAAAAAGGCTGGCTGGGCGGCGGTAACACCGGCCGGAACACGACCATCATCCGGTCGAACTACCTGCAGGATCCGTCGGCGGCGATCTACGAAAAAGCGCGCGGCCTATATGAAGATTTGAGCCAAGATCTGAACTATAACGTCATGTTCAGCCCGCGCGGCGTCATGATGCTGGCCCAGACCCAGCACGAAATTCGCGGCTACCAGCGCACGGCGCACGCCAACGCTCTGCAAGGCGTCAAGACCGAGTGGATCGGCCCCGAGCGCGTGAAGCAGTTGGTGCCGATTATCAACATCGACGGCCCGCGCTATCCGGTACTGGGTGCGCTGTGGCAGGAACGCGGTGGCACCGCCCGTCACGACGCCGTGGCCTGGGGCTATGCACGTGCGTGTTCGGCTATGGGTATGGACATCATCCAGCAGTGCGAAGTCAAAGGCATCCGTTCGGATAACGGCCGGGTTGTCGGCGTTGACACCACCAAAGGTGCCATCGACTGTGATAAGCTGGGCATCGTGGTCGCGGGCCATTCCGGTCAGCTGGCCGAGATGGCGGGCTTCCGTCTGCCGCTGGAGGCGATCGCGCTGCAGGCGCTGGTGTCCGAACCGATCAAACCCTGCATGGATGTGGTCGTGATGGCCAACACCGTGCACGGATACATGTCTCAGTCCGACAAAGGCGAGATGGTAATCGGCGGCGGCACCGACGGGTTCAACAACTTTACCCAGCGCGGCAGCTTCCACCACATCGAGGAAACCGTCCGCGCACTGGTCGAGACCTTCCCGATGATCTCGCGCCTGAAGATGCTGCGCCAGTGGGGCGGGATCGTGGACATGACCGGCGACCGCTCGCCCATCCTGTCGAAAACACCGCTGCAGGGCTGCTTTATCAACGGCGGCTGGGGTACCGGTGGCTTCAAGGCAATCCCGGGGTCCGGTTGGGGCATGGCACAGCTGATGGCCACCGGCCATTCACCGCTGACCGAGGCCTTTTCGATGGACCGCTTCAAAGAAGGCCGCTTCATCGACGAGAGCGTTGCCGCCGGGGTGGCACACTAAGGGCTCTGCCCAAGGTGGCCAGCTAACAAAATTCAGGTCGGCCCATGTGCCGACCGACCGCCAAAAAGGATGACCATATGCTGATCCTGAATTGCCCGTATTGCGGCGTTGATGCCGAAGAAACCGAACTGGCCGCTGGTGGTGAGGCGCATCTGAAGCGCTTCGGTCCAGGCTCGTCGGATGACGATTTCCACGATTACCTGTTCATGCGTGAAAACCCCAAAGGTGTTCACTTTGAACGCTGGCGCCATGCGAATGGCTGCGGCAAGTGGTTCCACGCCGCCCGCTGCACGAACACTCTGGAAGTGTTCGGCACGTACTCGGCCCAAACCACTGAGCCGCCGCAAGAGATCAAGGACGCCATCACCGCCAAACGTCCGGGATGGACATGGAGAGAGTTTTCCTGATGCTCCGTCTTTTCAAAAATACTCCCGCCGGAGGCTTTGAAGCCTCCACCTGCGAAAGGTCCGCAAAATGAGCACCCGTCTCGCAAAACAGGGCCGGCTGATTAACCGGTCGAAACAGGTCACTTTTACCTTCAACGGCACCTCGATGCAGGGCTATGAGGGCGACACGCTTGCCTCGGCCCTGCTGGCCAACGATCAGATGATGGTGGGCCGGTCGTTCAAATACCACCGTCCGCGCGGTGTCGTCGCCAGCGGTGCCGAAGAGCCGAACGCTTTGGTCGGTCTGGGGCAGGGCAACCGGTTCGAGCCGAACCAGCGCACCACCACGACCGAGCTGTTCAACGGGTTGACGGCGATCTCGCAGAACCATTGGCCGAACCTCGAGTTCGACATCGGCGCGGTGAACACTGTATTCGCGCGCTTCCTGCCGGCCGGGTTCTACTACAAGACGTTCATTCATCCGAAACCGTTCTGGAAACACGTCTACGAACCCTTCATCCGTCAGTCCGCTGGTTTGGGCAAAGCGCCCGACAAGGACAGCCGTGACGCGGACACCTATGAGCACTTCTACCACTTCACCGATGTTCTGGTGATCGGTGGCGGTGTGGCTGGCCTGCAGGCCGCGAAAGTTGCGGCGCAATCCGGTGCCAAGGTCATGCTGATCGAGCAGACCGCGCATTGGGGTGGCCGTGCTCCGGTTGATGGCGGTACTATCGACGGTGAGCCTGTGGATAAGTACGTGGAACAAGTGGTTTCCGAACTGGAAGCAATGGACAATGTCACCCTGCGCAATCGCTGCATGGGTGCAGGCGTCTATGACCACGGCTATGTGCTGGGCTATGAGCGCCTGACCGACCACACCCCGGGCGTCCAAGGTCCCCGTCACCGCCTGTGGCGCATTCGCGCCAAGCAGGTTGTGACCGCCACCGGTGCTATCGAACGTCCGCTGTCTTTCGCAGGCAACGATGTGCCCGGCGTGATGCTCGCCGCGGCCATGCGCGATTACGTTGTGAACTGGGGCGTAACCCCGGGTGAACGCGTGATCGTCGCCACCAACAACGACGACGCCTACCGGACCGCGATTATCCTGCAACAGGCCGGAGTGGACGTTCTTCGTATCGTCGATGCGCGGACTGCGGCGGGTCCGCTGGCTGAAGAGGCGCGTCAACTCGGAATCCGTGTCGATCCGGGCAAAGCTATTGCCAAGGTCAAGGGCGGCAAGCGCGTTAAAAAGGTCGCGCTGTGCAATCAGGAAGGCATCGGCGGCGCTCGCGAAGAAGTTGAATGCGACGCGGTTGCCATGTCGGGCGGCTGGTCTCCGGTTGTGCACATGTGGTCGCATTGCGGTGGTAAGCTGATCTGGGATGAGGCAAACGCCCATTTCCGCCCTGATCCCTCACGTCCACCTCTGGGAGCAGATGGCGAAGGGTTCGTTCTGGCAGCTGGGGCGTCGAACGGTCCGCTGGCATTGGGTGAAGTTCTGGCCGACGCGCATGCTTCCGGTAAGGCGGCAGCCAAGGCGGCTGGCTTCAAGCCGAAGAACACCAAGGCTCCGCAGGGAGAAACCACGGCAGAGGCCGCGATGGAGCCGGTCTGGCTGATGCCTGCCAATGCCGAAGTCCAATTGCGCATGAAGTCCTGGTTGGATTTCCAGAACGACGTCAAAGTCTCTGACGTCCAACTGGCGGCGCGCGAAGGCTATGAGAGTGTCGAACACACCAAGCGTTACACCACGTTGGGTATGGCGACCGATCAGGGTAAGCTGAGCAATATAAACGGCTTGGCAATCCTCGCTGATGCACTGGATGCGGAGATTCCCAAGGTTGGAACCACCACATTCCGTCCTCCTTACACGCCCATCTCACTGGCGTCGATTGGCGGCGAGGCACGTGGTGATGTGTTCCAGCCGATCCGCCGCACGCCGATGCATGACTGGCACGACAAGAACGGCGCCGATTGGGAGCCGGTCGGACACTGGCGCCGGACTTATGCCTATGTCCGCCCCGGTGAATCCGTGCATGACGCCGTGAACCGTGAGGTAAAGAACACTCGTGAAAACCTCGGCCTGCTGGATGCTTCAACGCTTGGCAAACTGATCGTCAAAGGCCCGGATGCCGGTAAGTTCCTGGACATGCTGTACACCAACATGATGTCCACGCTGAAGGTCGGCAAATGCCGCTATGGTCTGATGTGCTCGGAAAACGGTTTCCTGATCGACGACGGCGTTGTTGCCCGTATCGATGAGGACACCTGGCTGTGCCACACAACCACCGGTGGAGCCGAGCGTATCCATGGCCACATGGAAGAGTGGCTTCAGACCGAGTGGTGGGACTGGAAAGTCTATGTCGCCAACGTGACCGAGCAATACGCTCAGGTTGCCGTGGTTGGCCCCAACGCCCGCAAGGTGCTGGAGAAGTTGAACGCGCAAGCGGGCGGCGGCATGGATCTGTCGAAAGAGGCGCTGCCCTTCATGGAATGGCGCGATGGCAAGATCGGCGCGTTCGATGCGCGGGCCTACCGCATCTCGTTCTCGGGTGAGTTGTCCTATGAGATCGCGGTCCCTGCATCTCAGGGTCAGGCGTTCTGGGATGCCCTTGTCGCGGCAGGTCAGGAATTCGGTGTCATGCCTTACGGCACCGAGTGCCTGCACATCCTGCGGGCCGAGAAGGGCTTTATCATGATCGGGGACGAGACCGACGGCACCGTGATTCCGCAGGATCTGGGACTGCACTGGGCACTGTCCAAGAAGAAAGAGGACTACCTCGGCAAGCGCGCCCATTCGCGCACCCATATGGCCGATCCAGACCGCTGGAAACTGGTGGGTCTTGAGACTGTGGATGGTTCCGTCATCCCGGACGGCGCTTACGCAGTCGGTGACGGCGTCAACGCCAATGGCCAGCGCAACATGATCGGGCGTGTGACCTCGACCTACTATTCGGCCAACCTGGGCAAGGGCATCGCCATGGGCCTGATCAAACACGGTCCCGACCGCATGGGCGAAACCGTCGATTTCCCGGGCACGGATGGTAAAACCTACAAAGCCAAGATCGTAGACCCGATCTTTTTTGACAAAGACGGGGAGAAGCAGAATGTCTGAACCCATAAGCGCACTGAACCACGCCAGCTATGACGGCATCGCCAAGATCGAGGAATGCGGCCTGCAGGGGATGATCACCTTGCGGGGCGATCTGTCCGACAAGGTACTGGCAAAGGCGGTCAAGGACGCAACCGGGCAGAAAATGCCCGGCCAGCGCGAAGCTCTGGTCAACGGCGATACCGGCGTCTGCTGGATGTCCACTGACGAGTTGCTTGTGCTTGTTTCTTACGCCGAGGTCGAGGCCAAACTGGCCGCAATGAACAATGCGCTTAGCGGCACACATGCGCTCGCCGTCAACGTCTCAGACGCGCGTGCGGTGTTCCGTATCTCGGGCGCAAGCGCGCGCGAGGTGATGGGCAAGGTCGCGCCGGTTGAGCTGTCAGTTGAAGCGTTTCAGCCCGGCCAGATCCGCCGCTCGCGTCTGGCCCAGGTGGCAGGCGCGTTCTGGATGGACGACGCTGAAAGCTTCCGCGTCGTCTGTTTCCGCTCGGCTGCCGACTACGCGTTCAAACTGCTGAAGGTTGCGGCGCAACCGGGTAGCGAGGTTGGGGTCTACTAGTCCGGCTGCAAGTCATGAAAAAGCCCCGAGTGTTCGGGGCTTTTTTAGCATTCAACTGCGCCGGATTTTGCACTTTCCAAATGTTTTTGGAGGGTTTTCCAACCAGCGCCGAACGAAGGTGCCGCGCAGACCGATGGATTTGCTTTCCGGGTCGATCCTAGCGAAGTAGTCTATCCAAAACTGCTGACCATTCGTGGCTGTGGGTCTGCTTTGCCAGTAAAAGAGGTAATGACCTTTCCGGTTTCTTCTAACCTGGGTTGGTGTAAAGCCGTAAAAGTCTGTCGCGTGGTCTGCTTTCATGTGCTGGGTGTCAATTCTGAACACGTATTGCGGTGCAATCCAGCCACGGCTTTCTTGGTTCTGTATGGCGCATTCAAAGATCAGCGGTTCGCCAATTGCCATTTGCGCTGTCATCGTTGCACCGAAAACCAATGGCAGCAACCGCTTCAGCAATGCAGAACGTTGATGTTTTTTTTTGTCACACAGGTTACCCTCAGAATTTAGTGACAGAAGGCGATCAGCCCTGTTTCCTCCAGACTGGATCATGCTCAACGATTGCGCAGTTGCCTGTGCCGTAGGGTTTATTCGACGCGCTGACGTTGCCGAAAGTGCCCCGCACCTTGACCGTGTTTTTGGCTTGATTGAGGTTGGCCTGATACCGCATCCGAATGGCCTGACCTTGCGAACTTGGGAGCGTAACCCGCCAGGTCATTTGGTATGTGTTGCTATTGCGGGTTTTAAGGTCGGCATCTGTCCAGTCATGATACCCGTTGATGACCTGCGCCTTGCCGGTTTCGGGGTCCAGACGGAAGTAATATTCCGGTGCAATCCAGCCGTCACGGCCTTTGACTTTGCAGTGATAGGTAAGCTCTTGCGCCGCGACGGATTGGGCGGCGAAAGCCGCAACGAGAAATACCAGGAAACGTTTCATTTTTTTCTCTTTTTTTGAGTTGGTTGCCTAGGGTCAGGACTCATAGCCAATAGATGACGAGTGCTGCGAGGGCGATGGCTGACAGGAAGACCTTCGGGCACCTGTCGTAGCGGGTCG
>NZ_JBQFZU010000054.1:0-11307 GCF_056542405.1 Ruegeria sp. AD11(2025)
GTAAGCCAGAAAAGATCAGACATGTTCACCGCTCGTTTTCGAACCGTGAATCACGCCGCTATACGGAAATCAATGGGTCCTGAGCCTAGGGCGTATCACGTCAAAAGACGGGGCCGTTCTGAATACAGGCGACTTCGCCTTGCCTGAGCGTTTAGATCCCGCACAGATTCCGGTGATTTGCGTGGTCGGTACCGCGATGAACTCGGGCAAAACAACCGCAACGGCTGCCCTGGCCCACGGCCTGACAAAGGCTGGATGGAAGGTGGCGGTGCTCAAAGGCACGGGTACTGGCGCGTTCGGGGACTACAATTCCTTTGTTGACGCCGGTGCATCCTTCGTCGCCGATTTTACAGACGCAGGTATGGTCACCACCTATCTTGCGCCTTTGCCGCGCATCATTGCGGGTATCGATACGCTATTGGGCGAGTCGGAGTCCCTCGGCTGCGACATCGCGGTGATGGAACTGGCGGATGGCATATTTCAGCGGGAAACAGCTGCACTTCTGGCCGATCCGTCAGTCCGAGACCGGTTTTCAAAGTATCTTTTTGCCTGTGCCGATGCGGTTGCAGCCGCAGGGGGTGTAACTGAGTTGGGCCGAAACGGCATTCGACCCATCGCACTGACAGGGATGCTGTCATGCTCCCCTATGGCAGTGGAAGAAGCGCATACCGCAACGGGTGTTCAGGTTCTGACCCGAGGCCAACTTCTCGATCCAGCATATGCGAACACATTGGCTGTGCGTGCCGGGGTCGATCGAACACGGTATGCGGCATGACCCCTCCGGGGCTTTTTGACGGTCCTAGACGCTGCCTTTTTGGTTGGATCCTATGCGCGACCATTTTGCAGGCCGCCGCTCTTTCAGCGGTGGCCATTGCAACGCGGACCGCCTTTGTCGCGTTCCATGATGGATCGGACCTGCCCGTTCTTCCCATTGCAGTCGTCGGAGGCGCCGGGATGTGCAGCGCGCTGCTGCAATTGGCTTTCCGGACGCTCGCGGAACGTTTGGGCCAGGACTATGCCAAGGACGTGCGTCTGAGGCTGTTCGACCACGCAAGCCGTAGCGATCAGATTGAACTGGACCAACGGCGCATGGGTTACCACGTCTTGCGCTTTACTGGCGATCTGGCGGCGTTAAAAGACTGGCCCGGTCTTGGTTTGCCGAGGCTGGTCCAAGCTGCTGTCCTGCTGCCAGCGGCGACGGCCGTGCTGATCTATCTTGACCATCGGTTTGCCTGGGTGGCGATGTGCGCGGTTCTCCCCTCGGCGATTTGTGCTCCTCTAACACAGAGCAAACTTTTGGAAGCGCATCGAAATTTGCGAAAACGCCGTTCTTTGCTAGCCGCAGATGTAACGGAACGCCTGCCAATTGCACCGAGGCTTTCGGCATTGGGACGGCGGCGCATCGAGATGAAATCACTGAATCGCCGGGCAGAGCAGGTTGCAGATGCGGCCCGCACCCTCCGCAGCCTCAGCGAATATAGAAAGGCTGTTCCCGATCTGTCAGCCGCTGTCGCCGCCGGTATAGTCTTGTCCATTGGCGGGTATGGCGGTTTGTCTTCAGGAACAATTGCAGCCGCATTGGCGGCGCTTGGGCTGATGGTCCGGCCGCTTCGCAATGCGATGACATCAAGCGACCATGCGGCGAAGTATCGGGTGGCCCATTTCAATCTGTCCCGCGCGCTTGGCCGCCCATTGGCCCCAGCCCGCAATTCCGAAACCCGTCTGCGACGGAAACCGTTTTCGATTGAAATCAAGCCAATGCATGGCCCAAAGATCAAGGTGCTGCCAGGGAAACAAGCGATCATCTCCAATTCAATGATGGACCAGATCGAAGTCGCATTGTTGGGAAACGCAACGCCTGGGGACATTTCATTGAAACTTGATGGCAAAGATGTTGCACGATTAACACCCGGAAGCCTGCGCCGATCTGTCGGCGTTCTCACTGACCAGCCACTAATCCTGAAAGGAAGCCTGCGACGCGCGTTAACGCTGGGTCTGCGCCAACGACCGTCAGATGAAGAAATCACGAGGGCAGCTGAGAGCGTTTCCCTGCAATACATCATTCATGAAATAGGCGGCTTAGAATTCAAACTAGCGGAGCGTGGCGCCAATCTAACTGTTGATCAAAAGCTTCGCATTTCTTGCCTTCGCCTTGTCCTCCAGAAGCCAGACATAATCCTTGTTCGCAGTGCACCGTGCAAAGCAATGAGGTCATCGCAGACGTGGCAACTCGCCACAAAAATAGCAACTTATCGTGAATTCCTTGCCACATAATTTGGGCTCAACACCGAAGTGGGCAATTGAGCCCTACCTCACCGTTGCCGAGATAAGCCGTGCCTACGGGGCAGAAAACCTCTTAACGCGATCCTGGCCCCTGACTTGATCCTCCCCCACTGAAGTAGTCCGCCGTTATGTTTAGGAAAACGGAGGCCTACTCTGAGGTCTTTTTTGTACGTGTCGCTAATGTGGTGAATTGCATTTATCCGGCACTCGGATTCATCACCATACAAACAAGGCGGTCGGCCACCCAACCCTAAAGCCGGGCACCCGCGATGAGCCGTTCTCGAAGGCGAACTACAGCGACCAATGCGAGTTCCGTCCCCTTTTGCGTTGTGATCGATAAAGATCAATAGGCCAGTTTTCAAAACCCTAAATCTTTCAGATTTTTAAGTTTACCGAAAGGTCAGTTAATACCCCCAATGTTCTGGTCACCGCTTGATTGTTGAGTAATGAGGCGGGGATGCAATGCTGAGCCTAATAATATCCACATTGGCCAGCGTGGCCTTCGAAATCGGGCATCTGTGGTCCGCGTTCCTCATAAGTTCTGAAGGTGCGGTTGCTGCCTCGGCCAGCCACGCCCAATACTTGTCCCTCGCCACAGTTTCCGCATTGAGTATTCTGGGAAAAGCCCAAAAGCGCTCCCAAAATCCTGGCACACCCAATTCAAAAGTCACGTTGGGTTCAAGGTGTCACAACACGCTGCAAGCTAGAACTCTTCCTTGCTTAGACGACGGACTGTTCGACCGATTGTTCCTCCGCGCTCACGCAGTCCGAAATGGTGAAGCTGCGCTTGGGTATGCCACTCCCACAATCACAGTGATTGGATAACTAATGCCAAAACCCAAGGGCAACATAGCCTCTGTGATTTCCAGGTTCGGTGAAAAGGCTGGCCTGGTTCAAAAATACACCATCACCATTCCACCCGCAAACGATCTGAACCGCCCGGCCCCTCGGAAGCCGCGTATGGGTCAGGCAAACAATTCCAAGGTAAAAAAGGAGCCAATCATGTCGTTAGACATTTCGAAACTCGGTGAAATAAAAGGTCTGTTAGGAGCATGTCTCGTCGACAGTGACACCGGCCTCATACTCGGCACGGAGGGCGGCTCCAAGATTGATCTCGAAACAGCCGGCGCGGCTAATGTTGAAGTGGTTCGCGCAAAACTGCAGGCTATCGAAGCTCTAAAGCTCAACGATTCCATCGAAGACATTCTGATCACGCTGGGTAAGCAGTTTCACCTTGTCCGCCCGCTGGAAAAAAATCCCAATATTTTTGTGTATGTCGCATTGGACAAGAAATCGGCAAACCTGGGACTAGCAAGACTGCAGGTCAAAGCGGTCGAAGAAACGTTGAGCCTCTAGTCTGCAACCATTTGCCAAATGGACTCGGCCATCTTGATATGGCTGGGTCTTGTCTACGGTTGAATCGGTCACGTTTCTTGGAACAGGCACCGACTGTCTGGGAGGCGAACAGAATGAAAATACTCGTAGCAGAAGACGACAAAAAAACCGCTGATTTCGTCTATTCAGGCCTGCAAGCCAACGGATTCAGTGTGGAGTGGTACGAGGACGGTCGCGATGCCCTATCCTACTGCCTGTATAATGACTGTGATGCCATCATCCTTGATCGAATGTTGCCGGGAATGGACGGTCTTTCCGTTCTGAAAGCTCTGCGGGCGGCCAAGAAGCAGACCCCTGTTCTGTTCCTCACATCGATCGGAGATGTTCAGGATAGAGTCGAGGGTTTGACTGAGGGAGCCGATGATTATCTGGTGAAGCCCTTTCATTTCTCCGAACTACTTGCGCGATTGTATAGCATTATCAAACGCCACTCTGCCGGGGTCACAACGACCGAACTTCACGTCCACGACCTTTCGATGAATTTGCTCAGCAGGGTCGTCAAGCGACAAAATGAGACAATAGAATTGTTGCCGCGTGAGTTCGCGCTTCTTGAAGTTCTAATGCGAAACTCAGGACGGATCGTGACCCGTACCATGCTTCTGGAACAAGTCTGGGACTACAATTTCGACCCGAATTCGACCGTAATCGAAACCTATATCAGCCGGCTGAGGTCAAAGATTGACAAGCCCTTTGACACGCCTCTTCTGCATACGTCTCGAAATGTCGGATATAGTCTTCATGGACCGCGCTAGCATTTTCTCAGGTGCCCCTTTCCGGACAGCTTGTTACGCTGCGCTGGTGGTCTGGATTATCACTGCCATTTTCGGATACGCGGCTTACTTGGCGCTAGAAGATAGGCTCCGCCTTAACCTCGAACAACAAATCCTTGAAGAAGAACTTCTGCTTCACGAGATACTCTTGGACGGTGGCGCAGACGCAGTTCAGCGGGCGATTGAACATCTGAACAGTCCCAATCGATCCGGGCTTCACATGATCGCGCTGTTTGACAAACACAATTCGGCACTTGCTGGATCTGTCGCGAAGGTACCCGACAAAAATGGCTGGCATGAGGTGGATCCGGATTTCGTGGCGATCGGTGGGGCTGCTCCTGTCTACCTGCTTCACGTCTCCGACTATCTTGGCTATCGCACGGTGGTCGCCCGCAGCCTGACATCACTCAATCATGCTTTGACGACGCTTTGGGAAGGATTGTTGTTACTGACGCTCGCGACGACAGCCACCGTTATGGGGCTGGGATACTACGTCAGTTCGCAAAGCTATCGCAAACTCCAGCGGATTGAGCGAACCCTCGATCTTGTCTCACAAGGGGACACAGACATTCGCCTGCCCATTTCAGAAGCAAACGATCAGATTGATCGGGTTTCCCGTTTGATAAACCGGCATCTCGACCGGCTGTCGAGTCTGCTCATCAGCACGCAAACAACCGCGGTCACGATAGCTCATGACCTGAAGACGCCTTTATCCCATGGGTTTTTGGCATTGCAGCGGGTCTATAGCGAAGTCGAGTATGGCGGCGACCCGCGCCCAACGCTTTACGAATTGGAAAGCGAACTGAAACGTCTCAGCGCTGTCTTCGACACGATCCTGAGAATTTCCCGTATTGAGACTGGCGGGTACAAGGACCACTTTGCGACAGTGAACCTGAGCGCAATCGTCGAAGACATTGTCGAAACTTTCTATCCAGTTGCGATAGACGAGGAAAAACACATCTCGGCAGAGTATAACGCCGATACGGTACTGATCCGAGGCGATGAAAACATGCTGAAGCAGTTGCTCGTCAATCTTGTAAACAACTCACTCCGGTATTGCCCTTCAGGCTCTTGGATCAAGATCTCCCTGATGGCCAAATCCGATTGCGTCGAGCTTGTTGTGGAAGACAATGGACCGGGAGTTCCCCCGTCTCAAATCAGCAAGGTTTTTGACGCATTCTTCAGGGCAGACGGTGCCAGAAACGAAGCGGGAAACGGGCTTGGCTTATCCCTCGTAAAGGCTGTTGCTGTGCGGCATGGAGCAATGGTCGTTGCGGAGGACAACGAACCGGGTTTGAGGGTTTGCGTGAGCTTTGGAAGAACCCTCGCGGCCGCTTGAGTACAATTAAGAAAAACACTCCATACCACCTTTTGGGTCCATCCGCTTGCGGGATCACTCAAACCCAAAAAAGCCAATTCCAGAAAATGAGGAAATACAAAGATGAATAAAGCCGTAATCTTGGCAGCGATCATGTCGGCATCCGCGGCCACTGCCGAAGAAACTGAATTCAGATGCACATCGGATGTATCTGGAGAGGAGGTTCAGGTATTTCAGAACGGAGACCTCTCGGAAGCGCGCATGATTGTCCAGGGCGCAGAAGGCCCGGCCTCCGTTGCACACGGCCTTGACGGGGTGACTTTCATCCATATCAAACCCGACGAAGTCTGGACGTTGGCCATCCATTTTCCAACCATGACCTATGAATTATCCACTCATGGAGCAACTGCCACTGAAGATCACGGACACTGTGAAAAAAGTTAGACGCAACATTGGCTTGCTCGTGGATTGAGAGATAGACAGGTTGAAAAATTTCTAAAATGTAAGCTGGGTGAAAACACGGTGAAAATTCAACCGCTCACAATGCAAACATCGTTCGAGAGAACTCAAAACACTTGGTCAAGGAAGCATTCGTACCCCTCCGAAAGGGTGTCATCGGTTCCGTGAAGACGCGGGCCACTCACTCGTAAGCAAGCCTTCCTCGGCCAAAGTAGCGCCCCCCTTAAAACGTCAAAGCCCACTAAAGGGGGGCGCTACGATTCCACCAGAATATGCCTACTGCTGTACCAAAACCTCAGATAAACTGGGCTTTCGATGCATTGTATTGGTCTGTGAGCAAATGCAACGCGGGTTGATGTATCAACCCGTTACCATTGATCCCAAAATCGTCGAGTGAAAAGCACATACAATGAAAGCAATTCCAGACGCCCTGCGATCATTCCGAAAATCATGATCCACTTGGCGGCTCGACTAAAGTGTTCGAGTGAGCCTGAGCTTTCCACCTTTGGACCAAAAGCGGGACCAATATTAGCCACTGCGGTCCAGGCAGAGGTGAAGGAGGTCTCGATTGTCAGGCCGGTCAACGAAAGCGCAGTGGCTACGAACCACACTGTTGCCGCAAAGAGGGTCATAAATGCCCCGACAGACTCGACTACATCTTTTGAGAGCTTCTTCCTGCCATACATTGGCTGGCTAACAACGTTCGGATAGCGCACTCGCTTGATCCGGATCGCAATCGCCGCCAAGCTTACCTGCCACCGGAATATCTTGACCGAGCAAGCTGTAGAGCCGGTACAACCTCCCAAAAATCCAGCGACCAATACGAGCGATAGAGCGAAACTACCCCATTGAGAGATATCCTCGCTAGCGTACCCAGTGCCTGATATCACCGAAACTACGTTAAACAGCGACTCACGAACGATCTCAGAAAACGGCTCGTCACTCGTCGCCATCCGAAAAGCTACTAAGACTGTGACCAGGACAAGTATTGCCAGAAGGTAACCTCTAACTTGAGGGTCATTCAATAAAGGTTGGGCGCTCCCCCTCGCCAATTGAACGAAACGTATAAGCGGTAAGCTGGCGGCAACCATGAAAATGATGCAGACATATTCCAGCGCTCCTTCAAACCGTATGAAGGATTGATCAGTCGTCGAGAACCCGCCTGTTGAAATCGTTGTCATGGCATGAACGACAGCGTCCAGTGCCGACATTCCCATTGCGGCGTAAACAGCCGCACAAGTCGCAGTGAAACAGACATAAATCGCCAGCAGCGACCTAGCTATATCCAGCGTACGTGAGAGCAATTTGCCCTGAGTATCAAACCCTTCCGTCAAAAAAAACTGCATGCCACCGACACGCATAATTGGCAAGAATATCATTGCAACGATGACGATACCAAGCCCGCCCAGCCATTGAAGTACACCTCTCCACAGCAAAATCCCGGGTGGCAGAACTTCAAGATTATGAAACACCGTTGAACCAGTTGTGGTCATACCGGAAACCGCTTCGAAATAGGCTTCCGTAATTCCAGCCTGCTGTATGCCAAGTAATAAGGGAACTGCACCAAACATCGGAAGCGCGACCCAAACCACTACAGTCAACGCGTAGGCTTGGTTGCGGTTTATAGTGGTAATTTCAGGTCGCGAGGTGGCCATAGCGAGGAGCAATGCCGTGGACGCAATTGCCAGACCGCTTTTGGTCAGCGCACTGATTGGCGAGAATTCAAAATGTTGGTCCACGAGCCCGCAAATGATCATCAGGCACCCCATGCAGCTGGCGAGAAGCGCGGTAATGTGGATAATTGGTGTAACTTTCGACATGTAGGATTTGTTCAATATTGATGCGGCACCAGTATTGATCTCAAGCGCTTGGCTATATTGGTGGCAGAAAACCAGTTCGCTGTTCACGCTCCGCACTTGGGTAACCTGAGTGTGCAAGAGCCAAGTTTTCTCGCGCTTTTCACGAACATCAAAAATCTGAAAAGCAAGTGCCCCTTGTGAGCGGCCTCATCTAACTGGTCCAAATTGATTTTTAGTACGTCATCTGCCTGTAATCCACCGGGACGATGGTTTCCGGTGTCGTGGTCGGTTTGTTGTTGGTTGTTGCGGTTGTGGTAGCTGCCATGTTTACGACCCTCAGCATTCAAAACATGGCAGCTACCCAATGGGCACCGTGGCGATGGGCCGGGCTATGGTCATTTTGGTGCGCGGGCCGGACCTTTCAATGGCGACGGTGATGGCGACCACCGCAGGGCTTTGTCACAAACTTTCGGCATCTCTGTCTGAGACGAGTATCTCGTGCTAGTGGCGTCCCGTGCTAGTGGCGTCCCGTGTTTTGACCGGAGCCAATCGTGACGATCTCATTCAAGGGTGCACACGTTCCGAAAGTTGTGATCGTACCGGCTTCCATGCCTCACCTAAGAGGCTTTCGCGTCCCGCGTGAAATTATTGCCTACGCTGTCTGGTCTATCACCGGTTCAACATGAGCACAGCTGATGACAAAGATCTGCTTGCCGAGCGCAGTGTGAAGCACTGGTTTTGGCGGGCTATCGATGCGGACGGCAACGTTTTGGACATTCTTGTGCAACCCAGGCGAAGTGCCAGAGCGGCAAAGCAATTTCTGAACCGGCTGATTGTTCAGTACGGTCAACCTCGCGTTGTAATAACCGACAAATTACGCAGTTAAATCAGACTGTTAAAGGTCTTGGCCCCGGACTCGGACCAACGGGCGCACAAAGTCCTCAACAACGCCATCGAAGTGTCGCACAGGCCGACCCGAAACGCTCAGAAGTTTCTATCCGCCCATGGTCAAATCAACCTGATCTTTTGCTCTCGTCGCCAAAAACTCTCCGCTGCCAACTACCGCCAAGCCAGAGCCGACCCTTTCAGCCTGTGGGCAGACTACACCACGGAAATGGCCATCTGATCAAACGGCCAAACGGTTTTCTCGGACATCAACCTACAATTTGGCAATACCCGCGCATGAATTGAAGTTCATTCGACGTCTTCTGCTGGATGCCAGGGTAAACTCTCAATTGGTGGCTCATAACGATTTGCCCGGTAGCGAGATTCCGGAATGTCGTACCCCATACCGCTGTCATCGACCCAGACGTCATCTTCGACACCGAATGGGCGCTTTGTACGGTGAATGCCCGTTGGCCTCTTCATAATTATTTCCTTAGTTAAGTTTCTTGCGGCACTTGGCCACCTGTTCGTTCATTAGTTGGCTTGAATGTCCCTCCTTCGCTGGACGCACCCTACCCACCCGGCACATCTGCGCAACCGCTGATCCGAGCCCTCAGAAAATGGAGCGGGTGGTTTCTGCTCTACCGGCGCCGCAATGCGCCATAAAGGGCATAAAAAGACAAGTTGTCATAGCCGTAGTATATTGGAAACCGGGGCGAAAATAATTTTGGGATGCAAAACATGCAGTAATCAATGGCATACTTCGGGAGGAAATTATAATGCCTACATTTGTCTATGGGGATCAGCCGGAAACCATCATAAGAAAATCGGCAAGGAGCAACGCCAAAAAGGTCAACCATGTGCTGATGGGATCGATTCTGGAAGTTACCGACACAGACGGTGATTGGCTTGAAGTAGACTCCCTTGGAAAGGGGCCCGGAGGCTGGGTTCGCAAGAAAGATGTACGTGATACCCCGATACTAAAAACATTCTTTGTGGACGTAGGCCAAGGCGATGGGGCTATCATTGAATCTCCCGAAGGGATCATGTTGGTGGATGGAGGTCCCAACGCCAATTTCTTCAAATTCATGAAACACCGTTACCGCCGCATCTTGAAGGCAGGTGATAAGGTACTGATTAAAGCCATGGTTGTTAGTCATCCCGACTACGATCACTTCAACGGTCTGACTCCAATTCTCAAGGATGAAAGATTTGAAGTCGGAACGATCTATCACAATGGCATCATTCGCTATGATGACGACAATCTACCGGTTGGCACGGATTTTGATCTTGGCAAGCTAAAAAATCGAACCATAGATGGAGAGTGCCGACTTACGGTTACAGAGTCATTCGACACGCTTACTCAGGCAAAAAACCTTGTCGACGGCGGTCATCTCATGTCGTCTTTCCGGAAGTTCTGGCAGGCTGCTCTGGACGCTAAAGACGACGGTCGTCTTGGAAACGCAAAGCGCATCACGATCAGAAACGAGGAGTTGCCAGGCTATACCCGGAACGACGACGACAAGCTTTACGTTGAGGTTCTGGGACCAGTACCGACGAAAAAGTCGGGGAGCGTTGAGTATGTCGCATTCTCGGATGCCCACGACATCGCCGATGACGATCCAGCGCCAAGCTCATCACACACGCGGAATGGTCATTCCATCGTTCTAAAGCTCAAGTTTGGCAAACACACCATTCTTCTTGGTGGCGATCTGAACATCCCAGCTCAACAACATCTGATGAAACACTATGGCAGCAGCAACCCGTTTCGGGTGGATGTTGCCAAAGCATGCCATCATGGATCTTCAGATTTTCACGTCGAGTTTCTGAAGAAAACGATGCCTCAGGCAAATGTCTTTTCTTCCGGAGATAACAAGTCTTTTGATCACCCTATGGCTGACGCTGTCGGCGCTATTGCAAAACATACGAGAGGATCACATCCACTGTTGTTTTCCACAGAGCTCGCCCGTGCCGTATCCAGCACCGACACGCACTATGGATTGATCAATCTACGCAGCAATGGCGATACGCTCGTCATGGCACAGATGAAGGAACAGAAAAACAAAGCGGATATCTGGGATTCATTCACAGTTCCATGGCCGGGTAGATTTGCAAAGGAAATCAAGGAATCGGAGAAAGGTGATTAACTTCTACCAAGGACAGTTGCATGACCGCTTTGGCAGACGAAGCTGCCGCTTAGCGAAAGCCGTGCCTTTAGTGCAGTGAATGGATGTCGTTGTTGGGCTAAGGGCCGTCGTCGCAGCGAACGCAGGATTTTGAGCCATGGGTATCGCACACCGACGCGGACGGCCCATTCCGGATGAGGTGGGTGGCTCCTGCTCCACCGGCATCGAATGTGCCAAAGTGCAGTTGTCATCGACTGCTAGGAAAGGAGCCA
>NZ_JBQFZU010000055.1:0-10659 GCF_056542405.1 Ruegeria sp. AD11(2025)
GGACAGCGGCAACGGCGTCAAGGAAGGTGTCATCGAAGCGATGAAATTCTTCACAAACGTCAAAACATACTCCCTGCCATGGCCAGGCTGACACTCCTACCCTTTCCGTTCTCGGCAGGGGTCTCAAAATTTCTCCCTGGAACTTGCGGACCTTTCTGGGTCCGCATCTTTTCCAAAGCGACAGCGAGGAGCGGAAATGCCACAGATTGTCCACACCGAAGGGGAATCAAATACTTCGGAAGCCCGCAAAGCATGGCTGAAGATGTCCATTGGGCCCAAATCATCGCCTTTGCTGAAGCGTGACGCGGATGTTTTTCTGCATCAATCCTTGTCCAGCCCCTGCGTCAGCACGATTGCCCAGGCAGAAGGCATCTGGATCGAGGACCTCGATGGCCGCCGATACATGGATTTCCATGGCAATTCGGTGCATCACATCGGTTATGGTCATCCTCGATTGGTGCAGGCGATCAAGGATCAGCTGGACCACCTGCCCTTTGCCCCACGCCGCTTCACCAATGACCCGGCGGTGGAACTGGCCGAAAAGCTGGTTGCCATCACCCCCGGTGATCTGGGCAAGGTGTTGTTCACCACCGGCGGCTCGGACGCCAATGAAGTGGCCCTGAAAATCGCCCGTGCCGCAACAGGCAGGTTCAAAACGCTCAGCTTCTGGGACGCATTCCATGGCGCAGGTTTTGGCGCGGCAAGCATTGGTGGAGAAGCCACGTTCCGCAGCCACATCGCAGGTCCACTATTGCCGGGAACTGAGCACGTGGCCCCATTCCACCCTACCCGTTGCCCCTATGGGCACACAACGCTTGAGGCCAGCGCCGAGGCCTGTGCCAACATGATCGACTATGTATTGGAACGCGAAGGCGACATCTGCGCCGTGGTGGCCGAAGCGATGCGTGCCGTCCCCATAGTGCCGCCTCCGGGTTTCTGGAAACGAGTGCGCGAAATCTGCGACCGCCATGGCGCGTTGCTGATCCTGGACGAGATTCCGACCGGGCTGGGCAAGACCGGGCAGTTGTTCTCGTTCGAGCATGACGAGATCGTTCCCGACATTGTCACCATCGGAAAATCATTGGGCGGAGGTATCCTGCCCATCGCCGCCTGCATTGCACGCAAGAACCTGGATGTGTGCGGGGATTTTGCCATCGGGCATTACACTCACGAAAAGAACCCCGTTACCGCCCGCGCCGCCTTGACCACGCTGCAGATCATCGAGGATGAGGGATTGGTCGAACGCGCAGCAAAGTTGGGCAAACACGCAATGACCCGCCTTATTGACGCACTGCAGAATGTTCCCATCGTCGGAGATATCCGGGGCCGTGGCCTTATGTTCGGTATCGAGATCGTCGAAGACCGCACCACGAAGGCGCCGGGAAACGCCCGCGCGGAACGGATCTATTATGCCTGTCTTGAGGCGGGGCTGAGCTACAAGATCAGCCAGGGATGCGTACTGACCCTGTCGCCGCCGCTGATAATTTCCCAAGCGGAGTTGGACCGGGCGATCGACATCGTTGTTGCTGCAATCGAAGACGAGATTTGACCCGCTGAGCCACATCCGCCGCGCATTGTAGGATTAAACGAAAAAGCGGCAGCCATACGGATCAGTGCCTAAATGAAAGCAGCACTAAAGAATCGACTGGAACGCCCGCGCGCGATGCCGTGTCAGAAGAAACACTATTTACAGGGTCTCGAATGAAAACTGCGATGACCTGAGCCGAGTTTGCAGTCGGAGTGAAGTATGGCAATTGTCACCTTTCTGATCAGTCTGGCCGGGGCAACCATGCTACTGCTTTTTGCGGTGCGCATGGTGCGTACCGGGATCGAACGCAGCTATGGCGCGTCCTTCCAGCGGGTGATGACGCAGCAACGCAGTTACTTGCAAGCTTCGCTGGTGGGCGTGGTGATGGCAATGGTGCTGCAAAGCTCGGCTGCGGTAGCCCTGTTAAGCTCGGGATTTGCTGCAAGCGGAATGCTTAGCTTTCCGGTTGGGCTGGCCATTGTGCTGGGTGGCGATCTGGGCTCGGCTCTAGTCATTCAGATCCTTTCGTTCAAACTGGACTGGCTTGTTCCGTTGCTGCTCGCCGTCGGCGGCTATCTGTTCGTCAAGACCGAAGCCAAGAAAGCCCGACAGCTGGGGCGTATCCTGATGGGTGTGGCCTTTATCCTGATCTCACTTAGGTTCCTGCGAGAGGCGATGGATCCTATCCGCGATAGCGCGTTTCTGCCTGCCGTGGCCGATTATCTGGCCCGGGACTATGTCACCGCCTTCCTCGTCGGCGGAGCATTGGCATTTGTGATGCACTCGTCAGTAGCGGCCATTCTTATGTGCGTGACGCTTGTACAGATTGGCGCGATCCCGTTTGCCGCGGGCATGTCGCTAGTTTTTGGCGCGAATTTCGGTTCGGCTTTCATTCCGATCTGGTTGACACGTGGGATGCCTGCGACGGCCAGGCGGATACCCTATGCCAATCTCGCGCTGCGGGGCAGCTGGGCTTTGATTACCCTGTTTGCTGCAAACCTGACCCTACGCACCGGGTTTTTGGGCAACCCGCAAGGGGGCCAGATGCTCGTCAACACCCATCTTGCCTTCAATCTGTCGCTTCTGGTTCTGGCTCTTCCGTTTTGTGCCCGTTTGCAGAAACTGTTAGAAACGCTCTTGCCAAATCAGAAGAAAGAACCGCGTGCTCAACCCACAAGACCGGTTAGTGCGTTGGACATGGAAAGTACCGCGATTCCCAGCCAGGCCATACCAAGCCTCAAACGAGAACTGCTGCGGATGAGCGATCTTGTCGAGACCATGTTCCGCCCCGTCCTTGAACTGTACCGCAGCGGAGACAAAGAACAGATCCGGTCTGTTCGGGCCATTGACGAAGACGTAAACCAGTGCCTGTCAGGTATTCGGACATTCGTTGCCGCAATGCCGGCGGAACTTTATGAAAAACAGGATGCAAAAACCGCGCGCGATCTTATGGAACTTGCGATCCGGCTTGAAACGGCGGGTGACGTTGTGGCAAAGCGCCTAACCGTGTTGGCAAGTGAACTACGTGCCAAGGGCTCGAGTTTCTCGCAGGAAGGCTGGTCGGAACTGGTTCAGATGCACGAGGGTATTCTGGCTAATATGAAGCTGGCATCGAACGTACTTATCTCAGACGATCTGGAAAGCGCGCGGCTTCTCAGCTTAGAGAAAACCGAAATAAAGCGGGTGGAGCGCGAGAGCCGGAAACGACATCTACGCCGGTTGCAACACGGGACAACGGAAAGCTTTGAGACCAGCGATATTCATCTGGAAACGTTACGAGCGTTTCGTGAATTCAACAGTCACATCGCGTCTGTTGCGTACCCAGTTCTGTACCGGAATGGCCAATTGCTTGAGACACGATTGATAAAGGAAATAGCTGATTAGCGCGGTAGCGTGTTTGCCATAATCGGTCCTCCGTTTCCTAAACATAGTGGTGGACCAGTTCAGTTGGATAGGCTCAGGTGACACCTAGCGTAATGTTGAATAATCGCGACAGTTGACCGTCCCCGACAAGCCAAGTTTTTTCCGACCTGTTGGTTGTTCAAACTCGAAAACTGGTCAACACTTACTAACTTGCATCTTGCCGTGCGAACCAAAAAGAAATGCCACCAACGCCCGGAAAGAGCTCTTCGCCAACATTCTCAAATAAATGGGAACGATGGCGAATGAGATACCTGTTGCACGGCAGTCGCTACTTGCAACGATGAGAGGGCGGCCTCACGGAAGCTTGAGTTCATTCTTACGGAGGAAGCGTCGCATCTGCCTGTGAAGAAAACACTAACCATCCTCGGCATAGTGGCATTGACCAGATCAGCTGCCGGATTGGAAAAAATCTCTCTTTTCAAGCAGCTATCCGAAAACAGTGTAGCAAAGCATGCTCCATTGAACTTTGGCAAACGTTTCGCCTATTTCGGGCGCCTTGGCATAGCATTACCACCCTTAGCGGCGGCCGCGCGAGCACGGTTTTTCTTGCTGCTTGGCTTACCTTTGGGTGGCGGCGGGCCTTTCGGGCGGCGGCTCGGTTTTTTGCCAGGGCCGCTGAGGCTGTCGCGTTTGGGCTTGGGTTCAGCTTTCACCTTGTCAGAAGTCTTGGGTTCCGTCTTTTTTTGCGCCCTCGCAGGCTTCTGTTTGGTAAGGCGAGGCGGTTTTTGCCCGGTTTTCTCCGGACCTCTTTTGCCTTTTGCGCCCCGTTTGGGGCCTGTCTTGGCAGGGTTTGAAAAATCGGGTGCGGCATCCAGCTTCACGATGTCTTTTGTGCCCTCGAGCTTCATCTCGGGCCCGATCGCGTCCAACAACCCGGGAACGCTGCTTTCGCGAATTTCGACATAGGTCACATCGTCAGCAATACGGATCGCGCCGACATCAGATTTGGTAATGTTCCCCGCCTTGCAAATCATGGGGAGCAGATAACGCGGAGACGCATTGTCATTGCGCCCTTCCGACAGTGAGAACCAGACGCTCGGGCCAAAGGGCGCGTTTGGCTTTGGACTGGCGTCCTTGACGTCGCTCAACTCTTCTGGTGCGGAATGCTGCCGCTGGTATTGACGGACATAGGCCGCGGCGAGTTGTTCCGGCGAGAACCTTGCCACCAGCTCATCAATGGATGGGCGTTCGGTCTCAGTTATTTCCGTCAGCCAATCGTCCGAACCGAACATCCGCTGCAAGTCCTGCGCGTTGACCTCGTCGGCAGAAGGGGCAGCCCCCCATTCGGCCGTCAGTTTGGCGAATTTCAGCAGACGCTGAGCCTTTTTGAACGAAGCAGGGGGAACGATCAAAGCGCTGACCCCTTTGCGCCCGGCGCGCCCAGTTCGGCCCGAGCGGTGAAGAAGGGTTTCATGACTATTTGGCAGCTCGGCATGGACCACCAGATCCAGGTTCGGCAGGTCAATCCCGCGGGCGGCGACGTCGGTTGCCACACAGACGCGGGCACGCCCGTCACGCATGGCTTGCAGGGCGTTGGATCGTTCGCTTTGCGTCAACTCCCCGGACAGCGCCACGACAGAGAAACCGCGGTTCGACAGTCGGGCCGTCAGCCGGCTGACCATGGCGCGCGTGTTGCAAAACACGATGGCGTTTGGCGCCTCATAAAACCGCAACACGTTGATGATCGCGTTTTCACCATCACGAGGGGCCACGCTCATCGCGCGGTATTCGATATCAGCGTGCTGCGTCCGTTCACTGACAGTGCTGACCCGCTCGGCATCGCGTTGATACCCGGCGGCAAGGCTGACAATGGCGCGGGGAACCGTGGCTGAGAACAACAGCGTTTGGCGGTCGGTCGGCGTTTGCTCGAGAATGAACTCCAGATCCTCGCGGAACCCGAGATCGAGCATTTCGTCGGCCTCGTCCAGAACCACCGCACGCACAGCGGTCAGATCGATTGAGCCGCGCATGATATGATCGCGCAACCGCCCCGGCGTTGCGACAACGATATGCGCCCCCCGGGCCAGCGCCCGGCGTTCATCCCGCATGTCCATGCCGCCAACGCATGAGGCAATGAAAGCTTCCGCATCGAAGTAAAGCCATCCCAATTCGCGTTTGACCTGCATGGCAAGCTCTCGCGTCGGCGCGATGACCAGTGCCAAGGGCGCATCCGCGGTATCGAAGGCTTGCGCGTCGCCCAGAATGGTCGGCGCAATGGCCAGACCGAACCCGATGGTTTTCCCCGATCCGGTCTGCGCCGATACCAACATGTCCCGGCCCTGCAGCTCTGGCGCAGTCACGGCCTCTTGGACAGGGGTCAGTGTGTCATATCCTTTGCGCTTCAGCGCATCTGCGAGAGTCTGTTTCATGGCTCGGCTTTCTTGGGTGATGCTGTCACCCTCAGAGCGTCCAACACACGGATCATAATCGAAGCGCAGCTCTTACCGAGAGAACAACCGGATGTATAGGGTGGAAAATGCGTGTCCGCGGCGCTTTCGGGTTAGAAACCCACGCGATGTGGCCTGTGGCAATAAGAAGCCGGAGTAGTCGATTTGTACCCGGCAACTCTGCTAGCTGGCTGTTTTATCTATAAGATCGCAATTCATCCGATCTTGTTCTTCTGCAAATGTGGGGTAATCCCAAAATGGGCGCGGTACACCCGCGCGAAATGGCCAGGGTTTTCGAAGCCGCAGGCAAATGCAACTTCCGTAACCGAGGCTTCTGTTTGCAATAGCAGCTTACGCGCTCGGTCTAGTCGCATCTCCATAAAGTACTTTTTGGGGGACGCATTGAGGTACTTTCCAAACAAACGTTCCAGCTGACGCGTCGATATCCCAATTTCCGTCGCTATCTTAGACGGCGAAACCGGTGCCTCGATCGACTTTTCCATAATCTGGATCGCTTTGGCCAAATGGGCGTTTCGCATTCCATTTCGAGACTGGATCGAAACACGCTGTTCTGCCGTGGCATTGCGAACGGCGTTATAGACCATCTGGTCAGACACTGCGACGGACAGATCATGGCCGTGATCCTTCTCAATCAGATATAGCATCAGGTCCGCGGTGGCCGTGCCGCCGGATGCAGTTATGAATTTGCTATCGACGGTAAACACACTGCGTACAAGATTGACCTCAGGAAAGGCCTCCATGAAGCTGTCGTGGTACTCCCAGTGAATAGCCGCATCAGTGCCGTCCAGAAAGCCTGCCTCTGCCAGTAGCCAGGCTCCGGAACACAACGCTCCGATCCGAGTGCCCCCGGCACGCTCGCGTCTAAGTGCGGCCAGCAGTGAACGCGACGCATGTGCCTGCATGTTTATGCCTGACAAAACGAACAAACGATCACATTTTGGAATACTTGTTAATCCGCCATCCACAACCGTTTTAGTGCCGTTCGAACAGGTGACGAATTCCCCGTCTTCGGACAAGATCGACCATTTGTACAGCTCTTCACCCTGCACAAGGTTTGCTATGCGAAGAGGTTCAATCGCACAGGAAAACGCCAGGTGCGAAAACTCTTCGATGAGCAGAAAAACAAAGTGCTGTGGATTGGACATGGTGGTCATCGGTTCAAAAACAAACTGCGCGGAACGAACCGCGCAGTTTCAATAGCAGGGATATTCCCTGAGGTTAGTGCGCAGCGCCGCGGGCAGCCTTCAGCCAGCCGTCGTACGCAGCTTTGTTTGCCGCGATCCACTCATCAACATGGCGGTCGATGTCATCCGAGCTGTCTTCGCCGTCCGCGATCATCTTGTTCTGCGCCGAAATATCGTTGATGTCAATTTTGGCAACCTCGAACAGCTTCGCGGCTGCAGGGTTGGCCTCCAGGAAGTCATCGGTCGCCACGACACGGATGCTGTCGACGGCAAAACCTAGGTCCTTGCCATCAAAGGTGGTCTCGGCTGTCGCGCCATCTGGCAGTGAAGAATAAGGCACAGCCAGAAACTCGACGTTTTCGCCCGGGATCAGAACGCCCGACACCCAATATGGGGTCCAGGTATAATACAGCACGTTTTCGCCGCCTTCGTTGCGTGCAATCGTGTCGGCGATAATCGCGTTATACTCACCCTGGTTATGGTTAACCGTGTCTCGCAGCCCGAACTCGTCGAGTTGATGCTCGATCACGCGTTCACAACCCCAACCGGGAACACAGCCTGCCAGATCGGCCTTGCCGTCGCCGTCGGCATCGAACAGCGCAGCTTTTTCGGGGTCGGCCAGATCGCCAAGGTTTTGCACACCAGCGTCGTAGGCGGATTTATTGATCAGATAGCCCTGCAACGCGCCATCGATCAGGGTGCCAACCTTTTCAAGAACCTCATCGCCACCGGATTCCTTGAAAAACGTGTCATGCAGACCGTTCCAATGGACCGCGGTGAAATCCGCGTCGCCAGTTCCCAGAGCCAGGTGCAGCGTTTGCGCCTGAACCTCTTCCGGTTCCGCAACATCGTAGCCCAGATCAGTCAGAGCCTTGAACAGGATTCGGTGCTGGAATAGCTCTTCGGTGATCGGCTGAATGATCGGACGCACGGTGACGCCTTCGCCGGGCAGGTGACCGTCGGCAAAGGCAGCCGTGCTCAGGATGTTTGCGGCGGCAATAGCAGCCAACGTGGACTTGATGACCATTTTTAGGATCCTCACTGTTGATTAGTGCGTTTTCTGTGGTTCAGGTGTTTCTTCGGGTTGTGGTTTTTTGATCAGGCGCATGACTGCGCCGACGGGGCCGCCTTCATACCAATGGCGATGGCCGCGCTCGCGACCCGACTGGCCCATGCCTTGCGTGATCCGGTCCAGAACAATGGCCAGAATCACGATCCCAAGACCACCAACCAGAGCCTTGCCGGCATCCAGCCTGCCCATGGCCCGCAGCACTTCGTTGCCAAGTCCTTTGACCGAAATCATCGAAGCGATCACAACCATTGACAGCGACAGCATGATGGTCTGGTTCACCCCTGCCAAAATGGTCGGGGTGGCCAAGGGCAACTCGACCTTGAACAGAACTTGTCGCGGATTGGCGCCAAAAGCCCGGGCGGCTTCAACCACCGACGGGTTCACGCCCCGGATGCCCAACGAGGTCAGACGGATCAGGGGCGGCAAGGCAAAGATGATTGTCACCACCACGCCCGAGACATTGCCGATGCCGATCAACATGACCACCGGTACCAGATACACAAAGGCCGGGATGGTTTGCATGGTGTCCAGAATGGGGCGAATGGCCGCTTCGAAACGGTCGTTCTTTCCGGCAAGAATGCCCAACGGAAGACCGATGAAGAAACACAGGATTACCGCTGACACGACGATTGCCAGCGTGGTCATTGCCAGACCCCACGCATTGGGTGACAAAAAGCCCAGCACGGTCATCGCGGTCGCAACAAGAATGGCCGTGCGCCGCCCTGCCGCCTGCCATGCGATCAGCGTGATGATAATCAGCATGATCAGCGGCGGAACCGCGTTCAAAGCCGTGTCGATGCTGACAATCATTTCGTTGAAAACGTTTTTGATGGGCTGAATGATACCCCTGTTGGCGATGGCCCAACCTTTGACGCCATCCGCGCTTTCGGCGATACCAAGATCCACTGACGAGAAGGGATCGAGTATACTGAATTCTTTCTCTGCCATGATGCCCTCTCAGTGCTTCATTGTTGCCGGGTCGTCGACATCACCCTGAATGCCACGCAGCAGGGCGTTCTTGGTGACGATCCCAACCGCTTTGCCGTCCGCCTTGACCACAACCGGGTGTTGGGTCGAAATGGACAGGTTGACTAGGTCGTCAAGGGAATGGTCCGGATGGGCTTCGGGCCAAGCCTCGGGATCAACTGGTCCGCGCCGTTGTTCGAACGCTTCCACCGGCTCCATGATCTTGCCAGCGGAAATCAGTTCGAGCTTCGAGATGCCGGCCACAAAGTCGGCCACATAATCGTCGACGGGATTGGTGACGATATCCTCGGGCGTACCGACCTGTACAAGCGCACCATCTTTCATGATGGCAATGCGGTCCCCGATGCGGATCGCTTCGTCCAGATCGTGGGTGATGAACAGCGTGGTCTTCTTCATCTCCGCGGACAGGGACATGAACTTGTCCTGCAACTGACGGCGGATCAGAGGGTCGAGGGCCGAGAACGGCTCGTCCATCAGCAGGATCGAGGGGTCGGCTGCAATCGCCCGGGCCAGACCTACGCGCTGCTGCATCCCGCCAGAGAGTTCATCAGGGTATTTTTGATCCCAGCCATTCAAGTCCACCGCGTCAATCGCGCGCATCGCGTTTTCGCGACGCTCTTTCAGGTCGTGGCCACGAACTTCCTGACTGAAGGAAACATTGTCCAGCACGGTGCGATGAGGCATCAGCGCCATGTTCTGGAACACCATGCCGATCTTCTCGGCTCTCACTTCTCGCAGATCCCGCGCGGACAGCTTGTTGACGTCCTGTCCTTCAATGAACAATTGGCCCGATGTGGGTTCTATCAGCCGATTCACATGGCGAATCAGGGTCGATTTACCCGAGCCCGACAACCCCATGATGCAGAAGATTTCACCACGTCCGACGGTGAAACTCGCGTCCTGAACTCCGACGATGCAGTCAAAGCGATCGCGAACGTCCAGCTTTCCAAGCCCTTGTTCCTGAACGGATTTCATCGCCTCATCAGCGCGGCAACCAAAAATCTTCCACAAGTTGCGGCAATCGATCACGGCCTCTTCCGATTGTGTGGCCACCAGACTCTCCCCTTCAAGAACATTTCATGCATACAGCACAATTTTTTCTTGTACACAATGTGTATTTTGTTGTAGCACAATTTGCGCAATATGGTTGCTCAACTTGAATAACAGCGTCATCTTGACCTGACTGGTTCAGAAGCAACGATGGAGATTGGAATGAAGGATGCGTCCAAGCGCAAAAAGACGGAGCTTTTCGACTACCTGAAAACGGCCATCATGACGCTTGAGCTGCGCCCGGGCGCGGACTTGGACGAGTCGAAACTCTCAGAGGAGTTTGAGCTATCGCGCACACCATTACGCGAGGTTTTGCGTCAATTGGCGGGTCAGGGCTATGTCGATCTGCGAGAGAACCGGGGTGCGCGGGTCAGCGAGATGTCACATGTGACCTTACGGGATTTCTTTCTGGCGGCCCCGATGATGTATGGGGCTGTTTTGCAGTTGGCGGCGAAGAATGCGACGGGTGTGCAGGTTGGAGCGCTCAAGGCGGCGCAGGAGGCGTTC
>NZ_JBQFZU010000056.1:0-10135 GCF_056542405.1 Ruegeria sp. AD11(2025)
CACTGCGCTTCAAAACCTGTGACTGAGCGCAAATCCAATGTAGGGATTTTGGTCACCGCCTCGTGCGCGATATCCCGCGTTAAATAGAATATCCGGTCCAGGAGCATCCGAAGCGATCTGGTAGGTCAGGCCAATATCTATCGGTCGCACTGAAGATGTAATGTCCACAGTTTGAGAGGTTCTTGTCACGCCCGTGCTTTCCTGGCCGGCTACTGCTGCAACCCTGTCTTGAGGGAGGTCGATTGAGATCTCACCAGAGGAGATCTGGAGCGGACTGGAGACAGACAAGCTCATCGTACCCGGACTGCCGAGAAAATGCTGCTGGCTGATTGAGACGCTGCCAGCACGCCCCACCAGGTTTTCGCCGCCAGTGATCAAACCTTCTTGCCGGAAATCCGTCCTGCTTTGCGTACCCGATACTGTCAGGAGCGTGTTTTGGCCAAAAGCAACAGATCCCGATATCGTCAGGAATGATGTCGCACTGCGTCCGTCTTGACCTGCGGCTCCCATGAAGCGGGACCCAAGCACGGTCCCGTTTTCTTCCATAAGGCCGAACTGGGCAGAAAAGCCTGACCCATCCCTGTCTTTGGCTTCAAGCCCTATGCTGGTCTTTGTGAAAGAGTCAGCGGATGACCCGATTGCATGGTCCGTCGTCAGCGCCAGCGCTTCTGTGAGTTTGAACGCGTGTCCGAATGAGTAGTCTTCCGTAAGAAGCTGTCCAAATGGATCTGCGCCTGGATCCTCGTCTCCGAGATTCATCTCGTAGGAAAAAACACCTCCATCAAGACGGAGACCGGTGCTGTGATGTGAGTTCATGACTGTCAGGGTGTCGCTGACCTTAACTTCCTTTGCGATCGTGAGACGAGGTCTTGGCGCCTTGAGTTCAGAGACCAAAGAACTGGCAGCAAGCTCAAATCCGCGCGTATACTTATCTGCAACCATCACAGTTTGTCCTGCAAGGGCCTGGTTGAGGGCTGGAGCGAGGGCACCGCTGGCGACGATGCCCGTTTTGGCGAGAGGGATCGCTTCGCTTTTGGTGGTGTTGCCCTGGTAGACAACAAGCTCACCCATCGGATGCATGGCGTTGGCCAGATTCAGAAGGCCATGCCCGTACTTCGGGTCAACACCCGGGTCACCGAGATCTTCGGCTGCTTCGAACAAAATCTGAGCGATTTCGGGGGCGGTCAGCAAAGGCCACTGGCTCTTCAATACGGCATAGGCTCCAGTGACATAGGCGGCGGCCATGGATGTTCCGTCTTTATGAACGAAGCCGTTGCCGTCGGGGATGTTAATGACACGTGCGCCTGGCGCAGCGAGGCAAAAGTGCATTGCGACGCCACAGTGGTTGGAGGAGTGCCATAGGCTCTTGTCTTCACGGACAGCAACGACGGCGATGAAGTAACCGAGATAATCGTCCAGCACGACCGGAATGCCTGCAGTGACTGAGACGTCGGGCAGGCCGCCGTTGCCTGCGCCAAAAACGGTCATCAAGTCTTCGGATTTGGCTCTATTCAGGGCGGTGATGGTTTTGTCGCCAAGAAATTCTTTGAGATTTTTGCTATTTTCGTCCGGAGTTTCAGTTGTGAAATCCGTGATTGGCATTTCGACGATGAAATCATCGACAATTTTGGTTCGAACCCAGCTGTTGTTCATGACATGCGCACCAGCGTCAATTGCGCGGTTTATGGCATCAGCCCATATGCTCTCGATCGGAATCGTAAATTCGGTGTAGTCGCCCCGTTTTCTTATTCCATTGAAGATGACAAGCTCGGATTCAAAGGCAACGCCGTGCAGGCCTTGACCGTTTTTCCTGCCTGCAGCGATGTTGGCAACATGCGTGCCATGACCGGAACGGCCATGACCGTCAGGTTCAGAAATATCGTCGGGGTCTCCGACAAAGTAAGAGTGGCTGTTCTCAAAGTCGATTTTCCCTTCGAATTCTGGACTGTCGATATCAATACCTGTGTCCAGGATTGCAATCTTTATGCCCTGTCCTCGCCAGCCTTGAGCGTATTTTTCATCGGCTCCAATCAGAGACAGAGCATAGTTTGCGTTGAATTCTTCGGTCCGGAAGAAAGCGGGATTGTCCGGACCGGGGCCTGGGTTGGGACCGGGGCCTGGGTTGGGACCGGGGCCTGGGTTGGGACCGGGACCTGGGTTGGGACCGGGACCTGGATTGGGACCGGGGCCTGGATTGGGACCGGGGCCTGGATTGGGACCGGGGCCTGGGTTGGGACCGGGACCTGGATTGGGACCGGGACCTGGATTGGGGCCGGGGCCTGGGTTGGGACCGGGGCCTGGGTTGGGGCCGGGACCTGGATTGGGGCCGGGGCCTGGGTTGGGACCGGGGCCTGGGTTGGGGCCCGGGTTTGGAGTGCCGGGACCTGGGCTTGGATTTGGACTGGGGTTTGGAGAAGGTGATGGGCTGGGACCTGGGTTTGGAATACCGGTGCCTGGATTTGGGCCGGAGCCTGTCTCAGAGTCTCCACCACCACCGCCTGCGAGAGAAGCTGCGAGCCCAACTGCGGCGAGCCCAAGGGCGATCGAACCAATTCCGAAGGTCTCCCCTGTGCTTAGCTCCGAAAGAGAAAAACTACGGGTGTCTGGTGCCCGGTCTAAGGTTTGGTTGAGGTAGTCCTCCATAATCGCTGGTCGGCTCAGGAGGATGTACTTGCGTGCATCCTCGAAGGTTGATGGATCGCGCGCATGCTCACTGACGAGGAATTGCAAGGCCTGTTGATTTGAATAGGAGGTGAGTTGATCCGAGTAGATACTCGCCGCGACGGAGGTGGCAAAGGTGACAATGGCCGTCGTGGTCAGGGCTAACGTCTTAAACAGGCGCATGATGATTGCTATTCTTTAGCTGTTAGATTGTAACTGCTTGGTTGCGACCGCGCGCCGTTGATACCGATGAACCGCCCGACCCACCCGGCTCGCAAGTAACAAGCTGAATGTATTGCGGATATTGAGGATTGCTGACCGATCATTCGGTAGGCGGGCCATTCGTTTCCTGCCCAACTTTAGAACCCGGTTACTGTATTATGAAATACTCCGATCCTATGTTTGAATAGACATCGGCTATGGTGCGGCCTGCGCACGCCATGAGATCAGTGGCAGGAGTTTCACCACCTCAACCCAGACGAAAAGACCGAGCGATTGAAGCCGGATCAATCCAAATTAAGGCGGTCCGAAATCCAAAATAATTCGATCCGGTCTACCGCCCTTGAAGACCCAGGATTCAGATAGCTCAGGATGCGCATAGATACCCGCGAGCGCCCAGCCAAGCGCGTAATCCTTTTCCACCACGTGCGGGGTAAGGCCCTGCGTACTGGCAAGTCCAAGGATTTCGCGCTTATCGATCATGCGGGGCGTCCTTCATCCAGCTATCCGGCACACGCAAGCGCCAACGTGTGATGAGACGCGGACACTCCAAAGACGGGTCCAGCTTGGCATGCCCCTTGGTGAGATGCTTGCGCGCTTTGCGGGCAACTATTCCGCCCTTTTCGTGGCGTTCAGCAAGAAAACCGAGCCGCTTGAAGACCGCGCCGTTTCCGTGGCGCAAAGCGTAGTCGATCAACAGATCAGGGTTGCAATCAGGCCGCTGTAGGTAGCGATCAAAACACTCCGAGACATGTTGAATGCCCCCGCCAACCCGGGGATCATCGAGCATATCGATGATTGTGCGGTTAATATCAGACACCGGAATACGGGTCTGGCCACGCCAAACCGTTTTCGTCCCGAATATCATCTCATTCTTGATGTGCTTGAGTGTAAAGACCGCACCCTGCCGCTCGACTGTCCGGCCGGCAACCGAGCGGGCCGTAAACACAAGAACATCGCGAAATATCTGTTCGGTGAGGTCCCAATGCTCGGCAGCGGTCCGTCCCCCAATGTAACATGGCTCAAATAGCGTCGGCACAAGAATCCAAGGGTCCTGCAAGACCTGCCTCGCATCGAGAAGATCAAGCTGAACAGGTACATATGCCCCGCTACCAACTCGCCTGAGCCAGCCTTGGGCGGTCCATCTTGAGAGTAATTTCGCGGCCTGGTGACGGTCGATATCCAAAGCTCGCACTGCATCGTCAATACGCACGACATCCCCTGAAGCCTGAATGACTGTAGTGAGGCGGGCGCGCCCGCGAGCCAGCGGTGGTCTCGAATCGTTCATACTACATTAGAGTACACAAAATTCTCGGAAATAGCGAATTTCTATCTAAGTATAGTACTATACTTCCGGTATATACCGCATACCGGAATTCGCGAATTTTCGCCTGCAAAATATAGCGGCCAGATTTCCGGAGTCGCAAGCAATTCCACATTTGAATGGCCGCAATCCAGACTCTTGGAAGGAGCAATCGCGTTCGCAGCGAATGACTGGAGTCCGCCCATGGTGTTGAAGAACTCTGTGTTGCAGTGCGGCAAGTCGTTTGATTCACTTGATTTATCGAGATTGGGAGGATCGGGCGATGATGGGCATTCAAAAGGTTGAAGCGCAGCTGTTCTATGAGTTCGATTTGGACGCACATGTGCCGCCTAATCACGTATTGAGAGAGATTGACCGTTTCCTCGACATGGGCGACATGCGGGAGAGGCTGAAGCCCTTTTACAGCCACACGGGCCGCCCTTCGATCGATCCCGAGCTGATCGTCCGGATGCTGGTGATTGGTTATGCGATGGGCATTCGGTCCGAACGACGACTGTGCCAGGAGGTGCATCTCAATCTTGCGTATCGCTGGTTTTGCCGGCTCGGTTTGGAGGACAAGGTGCCGGATCATTCATCGTTCTCGCGGTGCCGCCATGGCAAGCTTCGGGAAAGCGACATGCTGCGCCATATCTTCGAGGCGACGGTGGAGCGCTGCCTGAAGGAGGACCTCGTGTCAGGCGAAGGCTTTGCTGTCGACGCCAGCCTGATACCGGCGGATGCCAACAAAGCCCGTTCCATTGCGGCTAAGGACTGGAGCGAAGACGTCGCTCGAGCTGCGGGCAATCGCGCGGCCAGAGAGTACCTTGAAACGCTAGACGATGCGGCCTTCGGTGCAGCCTCGCCGGTACAACCTAAGTTCGTCGCCAAGTCGGATCCGGCAGCTCAGTGGACCCGAGCTGAGGAAAGTCGTCCCTACTTTGCCTATGCCACGAACCACCTGATCGACACAAAAAGCTCAGTCATCATGGATGTTGAAGCCACGCGGGCGATCCGACAGGCCGAGGTGGGTGCCTCGCAAACAATGCTGGATCGCACTGAACAGCGCTTCGGCATCCGGCCGGATTGGCTTGCCGCGGACACGGCCTATGGATCCAGCGACAACTTGGGGTGGCTGGTCAAGAAACGCGGCATCATCCCCTTCATTCCAGTGATCGATCATTCGAACCGCAAGGACGGCGCATGGACCCGTTTTGAGTTTGAATACGACGAGGCCAACGACCAATACATTTGCCCCGAAGGTTTCGCATTGAAGCAGTTCCGCCGGAATTACTCCGATCCCAATCGCGACAAGAACATCCGCGGCACCCGAAAGTATCGCGCTCTAAAATCCGATTGTCAGGGGTGCCCATCGAAAGAGAAGTGCTGCCCCAATGCGATCTGCAGATCGATCAGCCGGGAAGAGCACGAGGACGCCCGGGACTTCGCGCGATCGAGCCGGAAGACGAAAGCCTACAAGGTCAGCCGTGACAAACGGAAGAAAGTTGAGATGCTCTTCGCGCATCTGAAACGCATCCTGAACCTGACCAGGTTGCGATTGCGCGGCCCGAACGGGGCAAAAGATGAGTTCCTGCTCGCTGCCATCGCACAGAACCTCAGAAAGCTCGCCAAGCTCAGGCCCAGGACCGCCCAAACGGAGGCCATGGGATGATCTGACCCGCCAAATCAGCCCATTTGCGAGACGACTGGGCCAGCGTCCGGACCAAACAACTCGCGCTGGTTCTCCAGCGATAATCTGGCAGTCAATTGCACCGAGTTCTTCAACAGAATCCGCCCAATTTGACAGAAATAACAACGAGTTGAAAGCACCGAGGGTCGCTGCCTGATCATGATCCGAGTGCCCCGGCGTTAGAGCATGGGAGTATGCCATGAACGTGATCTTCAATCCTGCGCTTGCGCTGAGGGTGCTGGTCTCGCCAATGGTGCCAAGCCCGGTGGGTTGGGATACCCCGCAGGGATGGCGTGGGCGGTGCGAGCATCGGCGGCCTTGTGCAGCCGGTCCGCAGCGGTGAAGGGCGCGCCATCAAGGGCATGGGGCGCGGCAAGGGAGACCAGCTCCTGGACGGTTTCGGGAACGGCCATCCTCAACTCTCTCCCGCCATCCATGCGGCAGCGGTCTCGACCACGCGCTCATCGAGTTTGTCGATGCCCTCATTCTCCATGAGGCGGGCGCAGGCATCGGCCAGGGCCATCGCTAAGCGCCAGTTGCCCCCCGTCTTTCTGAGAAAGGCCGTGGCGCTCTTCTGAGTGATGCTCCCGAAGCGCGGGGCCAGGACATAGGCGGCCATCTCGCCCGCCTCCTGCACCGGCTGCATCACCACCTTCTTGGTGCCGATCCGCTGGCGGAACTGCTCCAGGAACACCCGGATTTGCGGGTGGATGAACTTTCTGGCCAGCAAGTCCGTGCCCGCGATCACCAGCCCCGCGCCGCCGATGTCAGAGATCGAGCGCAGCATCTCAAGGGTGGGCCAGCGCAGGTGATTGGCCTCATCCACGATGATCAGCTTGCCCTCGGTCCCCTGCCGGATGAGGCGCTGGATCAGGGTGTTGGATGTGCCGCTCGCATCGATGGGATATCCGGCCTTGGCAAAGGCATGCGCCAGCTCTTGCAGGCAGGTCTTTTCCTTCATGCCTGCCCAGGCCTCGATACGAATGGCCCCCAGCGTCTCGGCCAGCCAGTAGGTCGCCGAGGTCTTGCCGGTGCCCGGATCACCCGTGATCTGACCCAGGCGGCTGTATTGTGGCACGGACATCACCGTTTCGCACATCATGCGCGCCCGGCCCGCCATCTCCGTTTCGACGAAGCTCCTCAATCCTCTTCCTCCGCATATGTGAAAGTCCTGACCACCTCGGGGGTCGGCGGTTTCCATTGTTCAATGGGTTTGCGCGGCTCGGTATTGGCGGCCTCGGCCAGGGCCTTTGCGCGCGCCTCGGCATCCATGCGCACCATGCGGTCGATGATCCCGGCATCGACCACTGCAGCCACCGGGGCCTCCGGCGCATCGGGCATATGAGCGATGTGCCGCTCGGTTTCCTCGGTCAGCGACAACAGGGCCACATGCTTGCGCTTTTCAGCGATCTGGCGGCGGAAGGCCTTGCCGCGCCGGTTGACCTCCCGAGCGCCTGCATCATCCAGGACACCAAAGGTGCGCTCCGGGAAGGCCTGGCAGATCAACTCACCATTGGCGAAACAGAACACAAACGCGGGATTGAAGGCGGGCACCCGGAGGGTGATCTTGTGGGTGAGGCCCAGGAGCGCATCGTCGTAGAAATAGATCGTCTCGCCACGGCGGGGGGTGTAGCTCACCCGCCCGCGATCCGGCATGCGCTCGACCTCCTCGGCAAAGGCGAGGGCGAGAACCTCGGGGTGCGAGAGTGTGGTCTTGCCCCATCCCTGATCAATGAAATTGCGCAGGGCCTCATTGGGGCTCATGCCTGCAAGCCGCCCATGCTGAGGGCGCTTGTGATACCACTCCAAGGCTTTGCCAGCGGTCTCCAGAAAGGCACTCGCATCGCCATCGAAGGCCACCGGGTCTTTGCCCTTGGCGTGGGTCTTCTTGTTCATGCGGTCGCCATCGGTCCAGCCTGGGATTGTGGCGAAAAAGACTTGCTCGATGTTGCCAAAGGCACCCTCAATGCCCGGCTTGCCCTTCGCATTGTAGGGCATCGACCGCACCACGGCTTCACGGCCCTCGGCCACGCGCGCTGCGACCTTCGGATCACCGGTGAGATCAAACACCTTGAGCCCGCCCTGCGTCAGTCTGGAGAGCTGGGTGAACCCGCCGATCATCGCATCCCAGGAATACTCGGACCCGTTGTCGAGATAGAGCATCTCGGGCAGGCCCCATTCCGCGACCATCGCCTCAAAGCTCTGGGCCACATGCTCGCGCCGTATGCCTTCACCGGGCTCGCAAAGCACGAACGTCATATGGATTTCATTGGTAGCTACGTCGTACCAGGCAATCGCCTTGGGATAGACCACCGTGCCATCGGCGCGGCGCATCATGATATCCACGGGGTGCACGTCCCCCACCACGATCTGACGTGGCAGCAACGTGGCATAGTCCCGCCGGATCGAGGGCACATACCTGTCCTGGAAGGTGGCGTTGTCTTTGTCCTTGATCGCGAGAAGCGCGTATTGGCGGTGATGCTCCACCTGGCGGCGGTTCACATTACAGAGGCCGAACTGGGTGCCTTTGGCATTCGTGTCGCCGCACCGGCCCAGCTCCAGCGCCTCGAAGGGCACGACCCGCAGGTCTCGGCTCATCTCGATCAGGCGGGTGGTGGATTTCTCCGAGATCGCGCGCCAGCCGCATTCCCCCGCTGCCCAGAGGGACCGGATATAGGTGGTCAGGTCCGCGCCGATCCCGGCCTGCGTGGCCGCATCGATATGCGCCTCAAAAAACGCATCCCAGGCGCGGGTGACCGTCTGGCGCCGGACGCCGTGATCGGCGCGGCGCTTGCGGACCAGACCATTTAGACCAAAGGCCTCATAGTCGCGCAGCCAGTTATAGAGCGTCTGCTTGGAGATCAGCTTGCGTTTCCCGTTGGGGAACAGGCGCGGTTCCCGGGTGAGGCCCTCGATCACCGCCGCCCGCTCAGGTGAGCCCTTCTCAAAGGCCAGGGCCGGGCGGATCACCTCCTGCCGCCACCGCGCCAAAGCCAGATCGGCCTCAAAGCGTGCATCCGTTTGGTGGGCCTGCTCCGGTACAAGACAGGTGCCGCCGGTCGCCACATCGGGCTTTGCGTGGAGCACGATGCCACGCTCCAGATACCAGGCCTCCCGCAGATCAGCGGGTAAGTGGTCTACATGCGCTTGAGGTGCTCGACCTCCAGCACCGCCACGCCCGATTTCAACTTCTCTGACAAGAAGATCGACACCGCGCCACTTGCGCGACTGCAGGGCTTTGCTGACCGCCTGTTTGGATACCCCAGACAACTCGACCAGGTCATTCATCGGCAACCATTTTTCGTGGTTGACCAATGGTTGACCAACAGGTTGACCAACGGCTTCTAGCGGCGGATTGGTCAACCCCGAGGCGTTGGCCTCAACCAGTTCGAATTTGCGCGATGCCTGCCCCATGGCTTACACCGCCACCGTCTCGGGGCGCCCGCCCCTTCTCCGGCACCGGGGACGCGTTCCGTGACGCGTTCCCTCGCTCAGCACCGCATCGCGGGGTGCCATGCGCTTCCGGCGTTTGAGGCGCGCCTGGCCCGTGTCGTCCCCAGATTGTCCGCAGGTAGCCACGGGAGTGGTGCTGGTGTGGATGTTCTGCTTCCCACGCCCGCCGAGGTCTGAGGCGCGACATGCGCCAACGATGATCTCACATAGAACCGCTCCGGGCTGGAACGGCTTGCTTCTTGCTGACATAGTGTCCTCGCAATGCTGGGGTGCGTCGGTATGTTGTAATATCACAAATAAGACCAAATGCTCCTATAATCAAGCGACATAAGAACAAATGGACATAAATGAGCGACTAAAAGAGGCCGTATCTGCTAGCGGTTTGAGTTTGCAGGATTTTACCAATAAGATCGGAGCGAACTACCGAACCATGCAGCACTATCTCTCGGGCTCCAGGAAGGTGAGCGCTGAGCTTTTAGCAGCAATGGCGGAGCATTTGGACATATCACCAACGTGGCTTCTAACCGGGCGAGGCGCCCGATTGATCACGGAGAGTGTCGGAGCAAATGCTCATGAGAACCAAGCTTTGGCACTTCAACCCAATGATCGTGTTGAAGAGTTTGTCGCCATTCCGCACTTCGATGCGCAGGCGTCCGCTGGCTTCGATTCGCTAGTGGAGGCCGACGTCGGCTCCGGTTACTACAGCTACAGTCGGGCTTCCATTCAGCGGCGCGGGCTAAGTGAGGATCATCTGTCGGTGATCCGCGTGACTGGCGACAGCATGGAGCCAGAGCTCTCAGATGGTGATCTCG
>NZ_JBQFZU010000057.1:0-9376 GCF_056542405.1 Ruegeria sp. AD11(2025)
CAAATCCGCCATTTTGCTAACCTCCTGATGGTTTCCATCTCCAAAACCTACCAGATGAGAGATCAGGGGATGTCCATTCCATCAGAACCTTTTCGCCTGCCACATCGCGTGAGGTAGCCATGGCCGCGCGGGAAAAGGTAGGATTAACCCCGTGAGCCTAGCGCTGGAAACCCAATAGAATCCCGACGGACTAGGACTGCCTTTTCGAGATGCTTGCGCTTTTTTGGTGCTTCTGTGTTTTGAATGTGCTCCATCAAAAGATTCGCCAGTTGAGCGCCTGACCTTCGATAATTGACTGAATAACTGGTTAAGCCGGGAGAGAGACAATCGATCATTCTATGGTTCCCGAACCCAACAACCGAAACTTGGTCACCGACCAAAATCTCTAATTCCCGACACGCTGCATACACTCCGAACGCAGCCGCATCACTTGCGCACAAGAATGCTGTTGGCGGGTTCTTCGACGATAGTAACACTCGAGCAAATTGTTTCGTTTCTTGCATGTTTGAACCACAGGCGCTCTGAAACCCTGGTACCATGGCCAAATCAGATTGGCTCATCGACCGATGAAAGCTTTGCAACCAATGATCGGGTTCGATGTTGCTCTTTTTGAGCCCGACAAACGCAATTCTGGTGTGTCCGCTACCTTTAAGTATGGACACCGAGTTAGCGATGCACCCATCGATATCAACATCGCAATAATGGCTGCTCAAACCGTCGACATGGCCGTAGGTGACAAAAGGCACCCCAAATTCAGTTAACATTTCAATGCGTGAATCGTTGGTGGTCGGAGCGGGTATGATGCAACCATCGACGCGTTTTTCTTGAATGATCAGGCGCTGGATTTCTGAAAGCCTTTCAAGACCGTTCGTCGAACAAACCGTCAACGTCCAATCCCTTGACAGAAGCTCGTTGCTAATCCCTTCAATCAATTCGAGCGTTGCTAGTGCATTCGCTTCCTCATACCCCTGCGGCAAAATAATGGCTGCAGACTGGCTCGTACCTTTCTTAATGGATCTTGCGATAGCTGACGGATAGTAACCAAGTTTTTTCGCCGCATCTTGTACTCTTTGCTTTGTTTCCGTTGATATATCGGAATAGCCGGAAAGTGCTCGCGAGACGGTGCTCTTAGAAAGCCCAGTATGTTCGGACAGGTCTGCGAGGGTTGTTACCCTTGGGCCAACCTTCCTTGAGTGCTTTTTCTTGCTTCCATCCGACATAAGGTTGTTCGATATCTACGGGGAAAACGATGTCGAGATGCTAGGGTGCAACGCAACGCAAACTAGTCCTTCGCTCCACGTGCTGGACGAGTATCGACCTGCTGCTGTAACAGTCTGAGCTGAAACATTTTTAAGGATTGGACACGACTCCTGAGGTTTCTCGCACTTTCAGCGTTGCGGAGTATTCGAGATGTCGAACAGGGAGATTTGGTGAACGCATTCGGTCCAGCAGGATCTCTGCCAAGCGCGTGCCTAGCATTTTGGGATTGATCGCCATGGTAGTTAGGCCTGGGGTAGAGATACTGGCATCCTCGATGTCATCGAAGCCCACGACCGAAAAATCACGTCCTGGCTTTAACCCGGACCGGATCAATCCCAAGCAAGCTCCAAGTGCGGCGACATCTCCATTGCAAACGATGCTTGTCACCTCGGGGTGCTGCTTGCGGAGTGCCGCGATAGCGTCAAAACCAGCGCGCTTGCTCTCTTCACAAGGCCAAACAATTGGCTGAACGCCATCCAACTGTTTAAGAGCGTCTAGGTACCCCGATATACGCTCTTCACGTACTGATGTTTGCTCGGTACCGCCAAAATAGGCAATGTGCCTGTGCCCTAAATCGATCAAATGCTGGGTGGCTTGACTGAGAGCTTCAGTGTTTAGAACGCCGACGTAGTCAAGAGACTTTGAAACCTTTCGCATGAAGGTGACCGTGGGTACGCTATGAGCCTTTATAAGCTCCAATGATTCTTCGTTTGTTTCGATCGCCGGAACCCATATCAATCCACCTCGACCAAATCTGATGCACGCTTCCATGAGACGAGCCTGGCGTTGAAGTTCGTCTTGCGCATCGAGAATCGAAACCATGAAACCTTCAGTTTCAAGAAGGTCCACGGCGCTGCTGACTACTTCAGAATTAAATGGGTTTGCCAAGGTGTTAAGCATAAACCCTATTTCACGGTTTTCACCTGAACGCATAGTGGCCGCTGCGTGATTTGGAACGTAGCGCAGTCGCTTCGCGGCGCTCAGGACTTTCTGGCGCGTCTGCTCTGAAATCCGGCCGGTGTCGCGCATCACCTGACTGACGGTGGGTACTGATACGCCCGCTTCTTTGGCAACGCTGGATAGGGTGGGCTTTTTCATTATGGCAGCAGTTTTAGATATAACGTTATTCTAGATTTGCAGGCGACTCAAAAAATATCAAGTAAATTATGAATAGCGTGAGATAGTCACAGGCTTGACTCGTGATATAACGTTGTATCATAGTGCCTCCATTCGCCATAGGTTAATCCAAGTTCGTCGGCGAGGGAGGGAGGTTGCCAGGTTTCGGTCAACCTCAGGCATAACGGAGGAAAACATGTCTATTCATTCGAAACTGGCGGGTGCCGTATCCGGTGTTGCCATGCTTGTTGGTGCCGCTGCCGTACAGGCGGAAACCCTGTTTTGGTCCACGCAGGCCCGACCTGCTGAAGAAGCGCAGGCGATGCGGACCGAGGTTCTCGGCGGATTTGATGGCGAAGTTGATTACCAGCCGAACGAAGATGGGCCTTGGCTGACACGTCTGCAAGCCGAACTACAAGCTGGTTCGGGGAGCATTGATTTGCTGGGTTCATTGCATGGTAACTTCTCGGCGATGAACCCCGAAGACCTGATGGATCTCGGCGATCTGGGTGTCACGTCAGCCTCAGACACCTTTAACGATCTGGCCAAGCTTGGAACTGACAGCCTTCACTACATGCCATGGATGCAAGCGAGCTATATCATGGCCGCGAACACTGAAGCGCTGCAGTACTTGCCTGAAGGTGCAGATATCAATGCATTGACTTATGACCAGTTGATTGCCTGGGCGGCCAATGTTGAAGAAGCGACCGGCCAGAAGAAATTCGGCTTTCCTGCAGGTCCCAAGGGGCTGAAGCATCGGTTCTTCCAGGGCTACCTCTATCCGTCCTACACAGATGGTGTTGTGCGTACTTTTGCGTCGCCAGAGGCCGTGACGGCATGGGAGAAATTCAAAGAACTATGGAGCCACACAAACCCTGCATCGACCAACTTCTCTTTCATGCAGGAACAGCTGTTGAACGGCGATGCCTGGATCGTTTTTGATCACACCTCACGTCTGGCGCAAGCCTTCAACGAGCGCCCTGACGACTTCGTTGCCTTTCCGGCACCTGCGGGTCCGACTGGTCGCGGTTTCATGCCTGTTCTGGCAGGTGTTGCCATCCCGCGAACCGCGCCAGATGCCGAAAGCGCGAAAGCTCTGGTAACTTATCTGATGCAGCCTGAGACGCAGATCGCGACCCTAAAGGCAACCAACTTCTTTCCTGTTGTTGATGTCGAACTGCCAGACGATCTGCCGCCTTCTGTCAAGGCAGCAGGCGAAGCGGTTGCCACAATGAGCGGATCGGCAGACGCCAATCCTGGACTATTGCCTGCAGGCTTGGGCAGCATGGGTGGTGATTTCAACCGTGTCTATGTGGACACGTTCGAGCGCATTGTTTTGGCGGGGCAACCCATCGAGCAGGTTCTGGAAGATCAGAAGAAACAGCTTGAAAAGATCATGAACGAAACTGGCGCTCCCTGCTGGGCCCCTGATGCGCCTTCAGACGGCCCATGTCCCGTCGAATAAGTCCAAACAAATAGGTGGGCCGCTTTGGCGGCGGCCCGTTTCCCAGCATTTTCCCAATTCAAAGGAGCGGTCCGATGGAAGCGCGGCTATTGCCATACTTTCTGATCCTCCCGGTGACCCTGTTTCTCTGTATGTTTTTCCTCTACCCGTTTGTGCTGGTTGCGCAGGAGGCGTTTGGAACTGAGAACGGTTTTTCACTGGATAACTTTCGTGAGGTTGTGAGCTACTGGAAGTTCCCGATCTCGATGAAGAATACATTCCTTCTGGCCGCTGCTGTCGTGCCGATCCAGCTGGCACTGTCCCTTCTGATGGCCACGATGGTCACGAAGATGCAAAAGGGCCGCGATCTGGTTCTGTACATTTGGACAATTCCGCTTGGCATCTCTGACCTTGCTGCCGGTATCATCTGGCTGGCGATCTTCGAGCAATCGGGTTTCCTGAACTCGATGATGGTGGGACTTGGTGTCACGGACCAACCTGTGAGCTTGCTTAGCTATCAATCCCCCTGGATCGTCTTCCTGGCGATTATGCTGGCCGAGATTTGGCGCGCAACCGCGATCATGCTTGTGATCCTGGTGGCGGGCATCGGTTTGATCCCCAAAGAATATTATGAGGCCGCCGATGTGTTTGGAGCCTCTCGGTGGAAGCAATTCACCCGGATCACCCTGCCAATGTTGCGTCCATCGCTGCAAACAGCACTGATCCTGCGCGTCATTCTGGCATTTGAAGTCTTTGCAGTCGTTGCAGCGCTCGGTGGCACGCTCTTCCCGGTGCTCATGGGCGAAATCTATGCCTACCAATTTGACCTGCAAAATGGCGGCGGAGCAGCTGCACTGGCGATCATCGTTCTGATCATCTCGATCGTCTTTACTCTGCTCATCATGCGCGCACTGCGTGTCCCGAAAGGAGCAACGATATGACCGCTGTAGCTGATGTTGTAGCACCTGACGCCCGCAAGGCGGGCAGGGGGATCTACCGGGCCGGAGTGATCTTGCTGTGTGCCTGGGTGATCGTACCGCTGTACCTGTTGTTCGTGAACACGATGTCTTCACCGGAAACGGTGAACAGCTTCCCGAAGAGCTTCATTCCGGAGTTCAATATGGGATCCATAAACTTCTTCATGGGGTTCCAGGGGATGCTGATGGCTTTGTGGAACTCGGTGGTGGTTGCTGTGCTGACGATGGTGATGTCAATCACCATCGGAGCGCCGGCTGGCTACGCTCTCTCTCGGTTTGAATTCCGCGGGAAAGAGCTGTTCCGGCTGCTGATCTTGCTGACGCGGGCTTTCCCGCTTCCGCTTCTGGCGCTTCCGCTTGCGGTTCTCTTTATACGCACAGGACTCGATGACACGGCCTTTGGCCTGTCTCTTGTGCACACGACCCTGGCGATTCCGTTCGCGGTGCTAATCACCTTCTCGCTCTTCTCCGGCATTCCGTTGGAGCTGGAGGAAGCAGCCTGGACTTTGGGCTGCACGCGATTGACCGCATTTACCAAGGTGATCCTGCCTCTGGTGTTGCCAGGTATCACGGCTTCGGCGATCTTCGCCTTCGTGATTTCGTGGAACGAAGTATTCGCGGCCGCCGTGCTGACCATCGAGAACCGAACGCTTCCCGCGTTTCTATTGCAGACATTGGGCGAAGCTCCGTTGCACCTGAAATTCGCAGGCGGCTTCATCCTCGTGGTGCCTGCACTGATCTTCATCTTCGCTGTGCGCAAATATCTCTTTGCCATGTGGGGCATCGCCAACCGCTAAGCGGTGGCCGAAAGGAAACTGTTATGGCTGAAATACAGATCAAAAACGTCGCCAAGAACTTTGGATCTTACCAAGCTCTTCACGACATCAACCTGACCATCGCAGACCAGGAATTCATGGTCCTTCTGGGGGCCTCTGGCTGTGGTAAGTCTACGCTACTACGTATCATCGCCGGACTTGAGACGGCTACAACCGGTGAAGTCTGGATTGGAGGGCGTCGTGTGGATCACCTATCGCCCAAGGATCGCGGCATTTCGATGGTGTTCCAGAACTATGCGGTCTTTCCACACCTGACGGTGTTCGAGAACATCGGCTTTGGTCTGCGGATGCAAAAATTGCCTGATGACGAGGTCAAGCGCCGCGTCGAGCGTACGGCAGGTTTGATGCACATCGAGCAGCTCTTAAAGCGCTATTCGGGCGAGCTGTCAGGCGGACAACGCCAGCGTGTGGCGGTTGCCCGGGCGTTGGCAATGGAACCTGATGTGATACTGATGGACGAACCGCTTTCGAACCTGGACGCTCTGTTGCGGATGGAAATGCGGGCTGAGCTAAAAGGTGTTTTGGCCGAAAGCGAAACCACCGCCATTTACGTGACACACGATCAGGTCGAAGCCATGTCAATGGCCGACCGGATAAGCGTCATGCATCAGGGCAAAATCGTTCAGGCAGCCTCGCCTATCGAGGTGTATAGGGATCCAGCGGCCGAGTTTGTGGCCAGTTTTATCGGCAATCCACCGATGAATTTCCTCCCCGCTGAAGCTGCGGGCTCCGGTCGCTGGACAGTGGCGGGACAGAGCTTTGATGGACCGGCAAGTGGCAAAAATCTGAAGTGGGCCATTCGCCCGGAAGATCTGCGCATCACGGATGCAGGCTTTGCAGCACGCGCCAAGGTTGTTGAGCCCTTGGGCGCACATCTGCTGGTAACCTGTGATGTCGACGGGCACCAGTTCCGCGCTGTTCTGGACAGTGAGCTTAGCGTGAAGCCCGGCGATGTACTTACGCTGGCGCCCCAAGAGGGCAGAGGGCGTTGGTTTGACCCAGAAACCACTTTGGCCGTCGCTTAAAGGAGAAGCACAATGAGCCAAGCGCTGATTGATCAGGCCCGCAAAGTCATGGACGGAAATGACCGGGGCAGCTACACCGTGCCCACCCATGGTCTCTACCCCTTCCAGTGGAATTGGGACAGCGCTCTATCTGCGCTTGGCTTTTCGCACTACGATATTGATCGGGCATGGGTCGAAATCGAGACCTTAATGGCTCATCAATGGGCCGACGGTATGGTGCCCCATATCATTTTCCATGAACCTGATGATGGATATTTCCCTGGCCCCGACGTTTGGGGAACAAACCGAGTCGTACCCACGACAGGTATTACGCAGCCAGCCGTCGCTGGCTTTGCCTTGCGCAAAATATTTGATCGCTCTGAAGACAAAGTTCTGGCGCGCAGGCGGCTTGCTAATCTACTGCCCAAGATTCATGCCTGGCATAAATGGTTTTACAAGCATCGTGATCCCGAAGCCTCTGGTCTCGTGGCGATCATCCACCCGTGGGAATCTGGTCGAGATAACTCGGTAGATTGGGACGAGGCGCTAGAAGGCGTTCCCATGGAGGGGGTCGCATCATTTACACGGCGCGATACAACACACGCCAACCCTGATCATCGTCCGACGGACGAGCAGTACCGAAGGTATATCTGGTTGGTCCAAACCTTTCGACGTTTGGGTTGGGACAACGCAAAACTTCATGACGCTTCGCCTTTCCGCCTCGTTGATCCGGGGTTTAATGCCATCCTGATACGATCCTGCGACGATGTCGCGGAACTCGCCGAACTCATAGGTGATCCCGATATGGCCCTTGAAGCACGCGCGATGGCGGCAAAGGGTCGTGCTGCGATGGAAAGTCTTTGGAACCCAAAGCTTGGGCAATATACATGCTACAACCGCGCTGCGGGAATTTTGCAGGACACGCCTACGGTCGGCGGAATACTTGCGGCGTTTGCACAAGTGCCAACTGCACGTGCTGAAGCTTTGGTGGCAAGGATCAACTTGTTGTCCCAGCGGTGTGTTTACTTGGTGCCAAGTCATGACCCTGCGGATAGCTCCTTTGACAGCAGGCGCTATTGGCGAGGACCATCATGGCTCATTGTGAATTATATGATCGCCGATGGTCTGATCCTGGCGGGCCAAGAGGCTATGGCACAACGTCTTCTAGCAGATAGCATGCGTCTGATTGAGAAAAGTGGCTTTGCGGAATACTATGATCCAGTCAGCGGCGAACCATGTGGGGGCGGAGACTTTACCTGGACGGCTGCAATGGTAATCGAAATCCTCAAGGTTCAAAAAGTGCCCGCATGAAGCGCTCACGTATCAACGAGATCATGGCGCACGCCGACGACGTAATTCGCTCTCACGGTTTTACTTTGCCACCTTTCGCCTATTGGTCACCCGAGGAGTTCAAGGCACGTGAACGTGACGCCCGTCACGTGATCGACGCGCGTTGCGGCTGGGATATCACCGACTATGGTGACGGTGATTTTGATAGGATGGGGCTGTTTCTTTTCACGTTGCGCAACGGTCTGCAGAGTGATTTGGCCAAAGGTGGGGGGATGTGTTACGCCGAGAAACTGTTGATTTCACGGCAGGATCAGCTGTCGCCCATGCACACGCATGTTCTAAAGGCTGAAGATATCATCAACCGCGGCGGCGCGACCCTGGTCGTTGAACTCTTCGGCTCGGATGGCGCGGGTGGGTTTGCAGAAGACTGCGGTGGTGTGGTCTGGTTGGACGGCATCTGCCACAACTTTAGTGCGGGTGAGAAACTGCGCCTGGCGCCCGGTGAAAGCGTCACTTTACGCCCTGGTGATTGGCACGCGTTCTGGGGCGACGGTGGCGATGTTCTGATTGGTGAGGTTTCGACCGTCAATGACGATGAGACCGACAATATCTTTCGTGAGCCCATTGGACGTTTCTCAGAGGTTGAGGAGGATGCTTCTCCGACACATCTTTTGGTTAGCGATTATTCAAAATGGCTTGGCTGATTGAGGAAACAGACAGCGAAGATCTCGCGCTGGAATTAGAAGCCTCCTTGTTGAACGAACTGAGCCGCCGTCGACCGCAAGGGGTCAACAGCACAATTGAACTTGTCTGCCATAAGGATGGAGTTCTGAAAGGCGGGCTTCTGGGTACAACATCTTACGGTTGGTTCTTGCTAAAAATACTTTGGGTGGCCCCACCGTTTCGGCGTCAGGGGCTGGCAAGAGCCCTGTTCGACCGCGCCTGTACCTTGGCCAAGGCGAGAGACTGTCACAGCGTGTGGCTCGATACCTCAGACCCTAAGGCCCGACAGGTCTATCTTCGTTGGGGATTTGTACAGTTTGGCCATCTGGAAAACGGGCCGGATAAGACGCCCCCTGAGCATTGTCGTTGGTTTTTGCAACGTTTAATTATTTGATCCACAGTGCGAAGCCTTGGAGTGCATTGTCGGCTACTCACAACGGATTTGCTGCAGAGTTTAGTTGAGGTGTCTCACACCGCGATTACAAAGCGCATGCAACAGTTATTCGAGAGGGAAGCGCCGAGGCAATTATTTTCGCAGACTGTTGGTTCGCCAGATTCTCAAGTTCGCGACTGCGGCGAATGGCGGCTTCGGCGGGCCGCGTCGCAGCGATCACGGATATTGCTCAATGGCAGGATTGGGCCGCCTGCGAAAGCGACCCAACTGCACTAGATTTCAATGGCTTCGGCGATCGCTAGAGCGTCTTCAAGTTCGACGCCCAGATATCT
>NZ_JBQFZU010000058.1:0-8718 GCF_056542405.1 Ruegeria sp. AD11(2025)
GTAAAGATTGCAATCCTGGACACAGGCATCGATCTCGACAGCCCAGAATTCGAAGGGAAAATCGACTTTGAGAACAGCCACTCCTATGTCGGCGACCCCGGCGATATTTCTGAACCTGACGGTCATGGCCGTTCCGGTCATGGCACGCATGTTGCCAACATCGCTGCAGGCAGGAAAAAAGGTCAAGGCCTGCACGGCGTTGCCTTTGACTCTGAGCTTGTCATCTTCAATGGAATTCATCCGACGACGACGATTAGAATTATGTGGCCTGATGCCATAAACCGCGCAATCGCGGCCGATGCGCATGTCATGAACAACAGCTGGGGTCAGGACAAAATTGTCGATGGTATGGTCGTCGATAGGATAATCACTGAGTTTACAACTCAATCTTCGGACGAAAATCGCGCTTCGCTCCAAGATTTTCTAGGACCCGCAACCATCACCGCCCTGAATAGAGCCAAATCCGAAGACTTGATGATCGTTTTTGCTGCAGGCAACAGCGGCCTGCCCGAGGTCGGACTCTATGCAGGCATTCCAGTTGTCCTGCCCGAATATAAGGACCACTTCATCGCCGTCGTCGCTGTTGATGAAGACAAAAACATAGCGGGTTTCTCCAACCATTGTGGCCTCGCACAGGATTTTTGCCTCGCTGCACCAGGCGTAGATATCCTGAGAATCCCCAACGGCACCGTCATCGATCATTTGGGGGGAACGTCCTTGGCCGCCCCCTACGTCACTGGAGCCTATGCCGTATTGAAGAGCCAGTGGCCTCACCTGACCGCCCCCGTAATCGCTGAGATTATGTTCGCTGCAGCTGAAGATCTCGGTGAGCCGGGTGTTGACCCGATCTACGGGCAGGGTCTCCTCAATCTGGAACGCGCCATGCTTCCTATGGGTGAGCTTGTTGTCTACCAGGGGAACACCACCGAGAGCGCCGCCATGCCTCTTGCCGAAACCGGCATCGTCGCCAGCGGCGCCCTGGCGCCAGCCCTCAACCAGGCCCTCGCAGGGCAGACCCTGATGGTTGCAGATGCGTATACGCGCGGATTTGAGCTTGCTGCCAGTGCCCTGGTCTCCGAACTCAAGGCGCCAAGACCCCGCCTTGCGATCACAAGGGAAACAAAGGTCAGCGACAGCCTCACACTCATGCGTTCAGATCACGGAACAGGTCTCCGTTTTGATGGGGATGTGTTCTCCTATGAGATAACTCTCGGCGACATAGATCCAGACGCAGATCCATTTGGACAGCTTCTGACAGAAGACTACTCATTCAGGCACAAGTTTGAACTCACACAAGCGCTGGCCCTTATTACTGACCACGCGGTCGGATCATCCACGGGCTCCTTCTCAAGGACCAGCATAGGGCTTGAAGCAAAAGACAAAGATGGGTCAGGCCTTTCTGCCCAGTTCGGCCTCATAGAAGAAAACGGCACAGTCCTTGGATCCCGCTTCATGGGAGCCGCGGGTCAGGACGGACGCAGCTCTACCTCGTTCTTGGAAATATCCGGATCTGTTGCGGTCGGGCAGGGCACGCTCCTGACGGTATCGGGCACGCAAAGCAGGACAGATTTCAAACAGGCAGGCCTGGTCACTGGCGGCAAAAGTCTGACGGGGCGTGCCGGCAGCGTCTCAATCAGCAAGAAACGCTTTCTCGGCAGCCCAGGCACGATGCGCTTGTCGATATCCAGTCCGCTCCAGATCTCCTCTGGTGAGATTTCAATCGACCTCCCCCGGGACAGGGTTGCAGCAGTGGCCGGTCAGGAAAGCACGGGCGTGACAAGAAGCTCTCAAACTGTGCAGATTACATCTTCAGTGCGGCCGATAGATATTGGCCTGACCTATCAGCTTGCTTCAGAAGCGCCCGGACCGGAAATTCTGTTTAACGCGGGATATCGCGCACAAGGCGGTGACCCCAATCCCTACATTGGATTTGCCCTCAGTCACAGGTTTTGAGCCGCACGGGCAGATGTTTCGGCCACTTCATCTGCCGAGAGAGCTGCGCAGTGCATAGCGCACCAGATGCACGATGCAGGTCTGAACCAGGGCCTCAGGGACGGCGGAGAACAGCAGCCGGTACATGCATTGGGCCGCTGAGATTTCTGCGTCATTTTCAGGATAAAGTGAAGGCGGTGCACCGATTACAGGTCTGTGGCGTAATTCCAGGGCATCAGGCTGCTGATGTTGGACTGTTTATGCCCGTTTGCGATAGCGGTCAGTGTTTGGGTGAGCCAGGCACGGCCATTGGTTAGAACGTAATGCAGGGCGGAACGTCGAACTGATGTGGTTGACTGGGCAACTCGCCCTGACCAGAAGACCATTGCAGACTTCTGGTGCGATAATGGTGCTTGTGGCGACTGTTTGCTCAGGCCGTATTGACAAAGTAACAGTCTGACAGGTGCAGACCCCACCATAGCCTTTTCCTATTCAAATATAGAATCATGGTATTTTCCAATTCAGCGATCTGGATCCAGTGTTGGATGCGGGACGAATTGGCTGGACGTATTCGCGGTCAATCGCGCAGCGGAACCCAATCAGTAAAACTTTGGAACGTTAGCCAGTACAATAACAACAGGTTTTCACTCATCACTCACATGTACAGCATGCAAATGAGATCATCTCAATTGCTCACAGCTTGAATTGGATAAAGGAATGACCGTAATGAACAATGCACCCGTTCTGGCACTTGCATTGCCTCATCAGTTTTCAGCAGAAGATCAATCTGTGAGCTTTGTATTACCGGCCAATGCATTCACGGATGTTGATGGCGATGCGCTGACCTTAAGCGCGACGCTTGCGGATGGTGCGGCCCTGCCTGGCTGGTTGGAGTTTGATGCGGTTGCGGGGAGTTTCTCGGGCACACCGCCCCAGGACTTCAATGGAACAGTCAACGTGATGGTGACGGCCAGCGACGGGTCTCTTTCGGCCAGCGACACCTTTGTGCTTGATGTTACCCCGGTCAATGATGCACCTGTCGCGGCTGATGATACTGTTGATCCGAGTGAGTTCCTGGTCAATGACTTCACCGATGGCTCTCAAAGCGACCCGAGTGTTACCGCTCTCGCCAATGGCCATTTCGTCGTCACCTGGCAGTCTGATGATGGACAGCCGGGCGATACGTCTGAAACTGCCATCAAGGCCCGTATTCTCAATGAGAATGGTGTCGAGATTGTCAGTGAATTTCTGGTGAATGAGTCTACTAATGGTAGTCAATTGACCCCCAGCGTTACCGAGCTCGCCAATGGCCATTTCGTCGTCACATGGCCGTCCAATGATCAGGAGCAAGGGCATCCGTCTGGTTTTGACATCAAGGCCCGTATTTTTGATACGGATGGTAATGAGATTGTCAGTCAGTTCCCGGTCAATGAAGTTACCCATGACATGCAAGGCTGGCCGAGCGTGACAGCCCTTGCCAATGGCCATTTCGTCGTCACCTGGCATTCTCTTGACGGGCAGCAAGGGGATACGTCCAGTTCTGCCATCAAGGCCCGCATTTTCGATGCAAATGGCGATGAGATTGTCAGTGAATTCCTGGTCAATGAATACACCAATGACGCGCAACTATACTCGAGCGTTACAGCGCTCGCCAATGGCCATTTTGTCGTCACCTGGCATTCTTGGGACCAACAGCACGGGGATACGTCTTGGTCTGCCGTCAAGGCTCGTATTTTCAATGAGAATGGCGATGAGATTGTCAGTGAGTTCCGTGTCAACGAATTCATCAACTTCTGGCAAGAGGACCCGAGTGTGACAGCCCTCGCCAATGGGGGTTTTGTTGTCACCTGGGGGTCTCATGACCAGCAGCAAGGGGATGCGTCCGCTTCTGCCATCAAGGCCCGTATTTTCAATGAGAATGGCGATGAGATTGTCAGTGAGTTCCTGGTCAATGAATTCACCGATAGCTGGCAAGTATACCCGAGTATTACAGCGCTCACCAATGGCCATTTTGTTGTCACCTGGATGTCTGAGGACCAGCAGCAAGGGGATACGTCCGGTACTGCCATCAAGGCCCGCATTTTCAATGAGAATGGCGATGAGGTTGTCAGTGAATTCCTGGTCAATGAATTCACCAATGGCTGGCAACAGAACCCGAGTGTGACAGCCCTCGCCAATGGGGGTTTTGTTGTCACCTGGGAGTCTCATGACGGACAGCAGGGCGATGGGGACCTCGCCATCAAGGCCCGCGTTTTTGATGCGAACGGTGTTGCTCAAAGTCACAAGATTATCACAGAAGATGTTGTCACCCTGATTGAGACCGCCACGCTTCTGGCCAATGACAGCGATGTGGATGGAGATGCGCTGACGGTGATGGATGTGTCTCCGACGAGTGCACATGGCGCGGCCCTGACGCTGAACACAGACGACGGGACGATCAGCTATGATCCAACCGGCGCAGACGCTGTTCAGGCCCTGGCAGAGGGTCAGACCCTGACGGATACATTCACCTATACGGTCGAGGACGGTAATGGCGGGGAGAGCACCGCAAGTGTTTCCGTGGTTGTTCATGGAGCCAACGATGCGCCTGTTGTGGCGATTGTATTGCCTGATCAGTCTTCCGTGGAAGATGAGACCGTGAGCTTTGTGCTGCCGGCGAACGCATTCACGGATGTGGATGGGGATGCGCTGACCTTGAGTGCGACACTTACGGATGGCACGGCCCTGCCGGACTGGCTGGTGTTTGATGCGGTTGCAGGGAGCTTCTCAGGCACACCGCCGCAGGATTTCAATGGCATGGTCAATGTACTGGTGACGGCCAGTGACGGGTCTCTTTCAGCAAGCGATGCCTTTGCGCTTGAGATTACCCCTGTCAACGATGCACCTGTCGCAGTTAACGATGTTGTGCAAAGTCCCACTCCGATCACCGAAGATGTTGTGACCTCAATTGATACCGCCACGCTTCTCACCAATGACAGCGATGTCGACGGGGACGCACTCACGGTGACAGCGGTTTCTGCCACAAGTGCGCATGGTGCAGCCCTGACGCTGAACACTGATGGGACCATCAGCTACGATCCCACCGGGGCAGCTGATGTTCAGGCCCTGGCAGAGGGCCAGACACTTATCGACACATTTTCCTATGCGACCGATGACGGCAATGGCGGTGTGGGCGTCGCAACCGTTTCGATCATTGTGCACGGAACCAATGATGCCCCTGTTGTGGCACTTGCATTGTCCAATCAGGCTTCCGTGGAAGATGAGGCCGTGAGCTTTGTGCTGCCGGCGAACGCATTCACGGATGTGGATAGCGATGCGCTGACCCTGAGTGCGACACTTACGGATGGCACGGCCCTGCCGGACTGGCTGGTGTTTGATGCGGCTTCCGGCAGCTTCTCAGGCACACCGCCCCAGGACTTCAATGGCACATTGAGTGTCACGGTAACGGCCAGTGACGGGTCACTTTCAGCCAGCGACACCTTTGCGCTTGAGATCACACCTGCCAATGATGCACCTGTGGCAGGTCATGATATTGTTGGCACGAGTGAATTCCGCGTCAATGAATTTACAGATGGCAAGCAAGAGTCATCGAGTGTTACAGCCCTCACCAATGGCCATTTTGTTGTCACCTGGGAGTCTGATGACCAGCAGCAAGGCGATGCGTCTGGTTCTGCCATTAAGGCCCGCATTCTTGATGCGAGTGGAGCTGAGATTGTCAGCGAATTCCTGGTCAATGAGATTACCGATGACTGGCAAAACAGCCCGAGCGTTACAGCGCTTTCCAACGGCGATTTCGTCGTCACCTGGCAGTCTTCTGACGGACAACAAGGCGATATTTCCAGTACTGCCGTCAAGGCCCGCATCTTTAATGCGAATGGCGGTGAGATCGCCAGTGAGTTCCTGGTCAATGAGTTTACCGATGGCGGTCAGGCGTTCTCGAGTGTGACAGCCCTCGCCAATGGGAGTTTTGTCGTCACCTGGACGTCTGATGACCAGCAGCAAGGCGATGCGTCTGGTTCTGCGATCAAGGCCCGTATTTTCGATGAGAACGGTGTTGAGATTGTAAATGAATTCCTGGTCAATGAGTTCACTGATGGCAAGCAAGAGTCATCGAGTGTGACAGCCCTCACCAATGGCCGTTTTGTTGTCACCTGGGAGTCTGATGACCAGCAGCAAGGCGATACGTCTGGGGGTGCCGTCAAGGCCCGCATTCTTGATGCGAGTGGAGCTGAGATTGTCAGCGAATTCCTGGTCAATGAATACACCGCTAACACTCAAGGGAGCCCGAGCGTCACAGCGCTCGCCAATGGCCATTTCATCGTCACATGGAGGTCTAACGACGGGCAGCAAGGTGATACTGATTGGGCCATCAAGGCCCGTATTTTCGATGAGAACGGTGTTGAGATTGTAAATGAATTCCTGGTCAATGAGTTTACCAATAACGGCCAACACGACCCGAGTGTTACCGCCCTCGCCAATGGCAATTTCATCGTCACCTGGCACTCTTATGACGGGCAACAAGGTGATGCTTCCAGCTCTGCCATCAAGGCCCGCATCTTTGATGCGGATGGTAACGAGATCGTCAGTGAATTCCTGGTCAATGAATTTAACCATCTCTTTCAAGGCAACGCGAGTGTAACAGCCCTTGCCAATGGCGATTTTGTTGTCACCTGGCAGTCCGATGACGGGCAGCAAGGCGATACGTCCGGTTCTGCGATCAATGCCCGTATTTTTGATACAAACGGTGTTGCTCAAAACCCCTATCTTATCACCGAAGATGCTGTCACCTTGATTGAGACAGCCACGCTTCTTGCCAATGACAGCGATGTCGACGGGGATGTGCTCACGGTGACAGCTGTGTCTGCCACAAGTGCGCATGGCGCAGCCCTGACGCTGAACACCGATGGGACGATCAGCTATGACCCAACCGGCGTAGACGCTGTTCAGGCTCTGACAGAGGGCCAGGCCCTGACGGATACATTCACCTATACGGTCAGTGACGGCAATGGCGGGGAGAGCACCGCAACGGTTTCCATCGTTGTGCACGGAGCCAATGATGCGCCTGTTGCAGTGGATGATGTTGTTGACCAGAGCGAATTCCTGGTCAATGAGTTCACCGATGGCAGTCAAAGCGCCCCGAGCGTCACAGAACTTGCTAACGGGCATTTCGTCGTCGCCTGGATGTCTCATGCGCAGCAGCACGGCGACATGCCCGATTGGGCTGTCAAGGCGCGTATTTTTGATGCGGATGGCGGTGAGATCGTCAGTGCGTTCCTCGTCAATGAATTCAACAATGGTGCTCAACCGAGCGTTACAGCCCTCGCCAATGGGCAGTTTGTCGTCACCTGGGTGTCTGAAGGCGGGCAGCCAGGTAACACGTCCGATTGGGCCATCAAGGCCCGTGTTTTTGATGCGGATGGCGGTGAGATCGTCAGTGAGTTCCTGGTCAATGAATTCAATAATGACTGGCAGCTCAACCCGAGCGTCACAGAACTTGCCAATGGCCATTTTGTCATCACCTGGCAGTCTGGAGAAGGACAGCGGGTTGATACGTCTGATTATGCCATCAAGGCGCGTATTTTTGATGCGAATGGCGTTGAGGTCACCAGTGAATTCCTGGCCAATGAGTTTACCAATGACAGTCAAATCAGTCCGAGCGTTACGGCCCTCGCCAATGGCGGTTTTGTCATCGCCTGGATGTCTCATGACCAGCAACTAGGCGATGTGCCTGGTGGAGCCATCAAAGCGCGTGTTTTTGACGCGGACGGCGTTGAGATCGTCAGCGAGTTCCTGGTCAGCGAGTTTAGTAATGACTGGCAAAGCACTCCGAGCGTTACGGCCCTCGCCAATGATCATTTTGTTGTCACCTGGATGTCTGATGAGCAGCAGCAAGGTGATACGCCCGATTGGGCTGTCAAGGCCCGTATTTTTGACGCGAATGGAAATGAGGTCGCCAGCGAATTCCTGGTCAATGAATTTACCAATGACAGTCAAATCAGCCCGAGCGTTACAGCCCTCGCCAATGGCGAATTCGTTGTTACCTGGGTGACTGGAGACGAGCAGCAAGGGGATGCTTCCAGCTCTGCCATCAAGGCCCGCATCTTTGATGCGGATGGTAACGAGATCGTCAGTGAATTCCTGGTCAATGAATTCACTAATGACACTCAAACCGAGCCAAGTGTTACAGCCCTCGCCAGTGGCCATTTCGTCGTCACCTGGCAATCTAGAGACGGGCAGCAAGGCGATACTTCTGATTGGGCCATCAAGGCCCGTATATTCGATGCAAATGGTGTTGCTCAAAGCTCCAACATCATCACCGAAGACGCTGTGACCCTGATTAAGACCGCCACGCTTCTGGACAATGACAGTGATGTCGAGGGGGATGCGCTCACGATGACAGCGGTGTCTGCCACGAGTGCGCATGGGGCCACCCTGACACTGAACACTGACGGGACCATCAGCTACGATCCCACCGGTGCTGCGGTTGCGCAGGCGCTGGCAGTTGGCGAGACCCTGACGGATACCTTCACTTATACGGTCGCGGACGGGAATGGTGGGGAGAGCACCGCAAGCGTTTCAGTTGTTGTGCACGGAAGAAACGATGCGCCTGCCGCGATTGATGATGTTGTTGTTCTAAGTCCGAATATCATCACAGAAGATGTTGTCGTCCTGTTTGATACCGCCACCCTTCTTGCCAACGACAGCGATGTCGAGGGGGATGCGCTCACGATGACAGCGGTGTCTGCCACGAGTGCGTATGGGGCAACCCTGACCCTGAACACCACC
>NZ_JBQFZU010000059.1:0-8140 GCF_056542405.1 Ruegeria sp. AD11(2025)
CTAATCACGCCCCTGGTCATGCGCGCTGTCGCCGTAGCTTTGCTATTCGCCGTATTGTCATAGAGGCGCGCTCGAACCCCATGGGAATCTCTTTCCCCTCGCGTGATGATTGTGCCGCCACTCATTTCCGCGAGCACCTCGGCGCGGACATCGCCCTCAACCACCCCCCCATTGCTCTCTGCCAAAACCCCATGGGAAACGTTCTGGTGCGTCCTGATCAGCCCTCCGGTCATGCGCGCCGTTGCACTGGCTGCACTCCCCGTGTTTTTGTTGACCGACGCAGCAATCCCATGAGACGCTCCGCCGTGCGTGGTGATTGTGCCGCCACTTATTTCAGCGATCGCCGCGCCACCAATGGAGTCGGTTCCTGCAGAAAGCCCAGAGCTTGATCCGCTGTGACTATTGATACGCCCTTCGGTCATTTCCACCTTCGCCGTGGCGTTACTCCCCGCGTTTTTGATCTCCGCCCGAAGCCCGTAACTAAGGACAGCATGCGTGGTGACATCCCCGCCATTCATTTGCGCGGTCGCATCTCCACTGCCCTCGGTATACGCCTCAAGCCCGTGGTTATTGTAGTTAAGCGCCGGACCATCAGTGGTAACGCTCCCGTGGTGCAGTAGCACAGCGATATCGCCTGAAGTATTATCCGCCCCACGCACTGCCGCCCCAGAGACACCCCAAGCTTCCACCGTGATGGGTGCGTAATTGTCTGCGTTGTCTGGGGCATCAAGCATCAGAGTGAGCCCATCTGGCCCGGCATTGTATTCGATGCCATTGTGGGGAGTGATACCCGGAGAGGGAATGCTGGCGTCAGGGCACACTCTGACGACGCCGTTTATTATTTGGCCGCAAGCGGGGGCCGCCTGAGCATCAGCCTGGTCCGCTCCTCCGATGACAAGCGCCGCAGCAGTTGCCACAACCAACAAACCTGGTGCAATGCTCGCCACACGCCCCTTGAACTTGGTCAAACGACCAGCCCGAACCGAGACATTAAGCGGGCGAAGGGCGGGCTGGGTATCTGAGGACTGGTTTGTCATTCTGAAACTCTCCTGTGAGGGACTTGAGCACAATCGAGGCAAGGCACCGCCCTGCCCGTCAGGCAGTCAGTGGGTTGGTAGAAATGCGGGCAAAGGTATGGGCATCGGCCGGAGGCGTTGTTTGAGCCTCAACCGGAAGCGAACCACAGTTGACGGTCGGCCGCGCTGCTTTCGCGCCGTCCGTTCTGATCGCGGTAAAAAGTGTAAGGGAGTTGCAGCTGATCTCGCACCGGTAACCGCCACATAGGTGTAGCGGCTTGAGATCATAATCCGTTGGGCGCGAGATCATCGCTGTTTCTGGCTCAGATTATTTGAGACTATAATTCGATTTGGGACCACTTTATTTGAGAACGGGCTCAGAATAATTGAGACGGGCTCACATTTCTGAGACTGGGATCGGTGGGGTGAGACCATCCACATGACCTCATAGCGACAACCCCGCCATCCGCATTCGCTCTGCCAATTCGCGGGTCCGCGCGGGTTCAAGCTGCCCGCTCAGGAAGCGTTTGATCTCGGCAGGTTTGGACTGGAACTGATCCGCCAATACCTTCACAGAATAGCCCTGCCGGGTGAGACGTGGCTCCAAGTCATCAAAGTCGGGGGCCAGGGTGGCCGACACAATATCCGGCGTGATTGGTTTCTGGCCGATGCGGAACCCGGCCTCCAATGCCCGGTTTAAATATTCGGCAAACTGTAAGGGTGTGGTCAGGCGCTCTGCCAGTAGGTCCAGCGCCGCCGGTTCGATAATCTCGTCAAGTGGAGCGTCGTCCTCGGTACACTGGTCCAAAAGCCAGTCGAGATAGGTTCGGGACTCTTCCCCCAATCCTTCGAAGGGCAGGATATCAGTGCGATGCCCGATCTCTTCCATCGTTGGGCGGCGAAGGTCGTTTCGCAGCTTCGGATGGCCGACCAGAATAACGGACAGATTGCCTCCGCCGCGCGCGATCACTTCCATCAGGCGTTTCAGCCCGATCAATGTCTTTCCATACAGATCATGGGCCTCATCGACAAACAGCGCCACGGGCTTTCCGGAGCGGGCTACCAGCTTCTGAAGTTCTCGTTCCCTCTTTTCACCTTGGGTTGGAATCTTTGGTTCTTTCTCTCGTGAGAGATCGTAGAACAGGGCTGAGATTAGCGTCGGAACGGTCGTGCGGGCTTTGTCCACCGACAGGCTTTCGGCGACAGTGACCTTCTTTTCGCGCGCAATTTCATCTTGCAACCGGTGCAGGAACACAGTCTTGCCGATGCCAACTGGGCCTGTCACAGCGATCAGGCGTCCGGTTCCAATGCCCGCCCGGACGGTGTGGGTGATCTGACGATGGTTCTCGGTCTCATAGAATCCGGCAGCTCGCCAGTCCTTGATCAGCCCATATCGCGCCATGATCTCGGCATTCAGCATTACTCGCTCTCCTCTTCAGCGGCCGGTCGCTTAGGCGAGAACCGGGCAGTTATTCCTTGTTTGATTTCCGTCTTGTCGAGCGTGCGGTCGACAAGATCATTCACGAACGACAGATCCTCGTCTGTCAGGCGGGCCAGCGGCTTGTGCAGCAAATCCGAGACCCCGCGCAGCGCATCCAATCGGCTGCTATAGGTGAACTCTCCATAGGGATCCGGATCGACAAAGGCCTGGCTGGCGAACGGCAGTACGTCTGCGGCTTTGGCCAGGCTTGAATCCAACCCGGCAAGCGCCGATCTGGGCACCGAGATCTTCTGCGCAAGATCCCCGATCCTGTCGGCCCGCGCTTGAGTTTGTGTTTTTTTGGGCTTCCGGTAGCGATGTAGTGGAATAGGCCCACCTGACGGTCGATAGGGACCAAAGCGTTTGTCGTTCAGCTCGACAAACAGTTCGTGATCAAACAGACCCCACCAGAGGGTGACGGTCTCACCCGCCAGATCGGGATCAACCTCGTAGAACGCGCCATCAACACGAATGCGGGCATCCCCGGCAACCTTGCGGGTTTCAGGCTCTCGCGCGAAGGTGCAGAACCGTTCCCAAGAACACATTTGCCGGATACCGGTTGACGGCAGGTTCTTTACCCAATCTTCAATCCGACTGTGCGGCTCACGACGATGGGGCTGGGCATTGTATTGACCAATGAAGCGCGCCAACCAGGCATTGGCTTCCAACTCGGTTTCCGGTTTGTGGAAGTGATACAGCGTTTCATGGGCTTCTTTCACGGTGCGGAACGGGCGCTCCACTTTGCCCTTTGATCGCGCGGTCGGTCGTCGGCCATCGCTACCCGCAGGGTCATGGGTCATCACGCGCACGCCCAACCGTTCCATGACAGTGTGGAAGATCCCGCTTTTTGCAATGGGTCCATTGTCCAGATATATCGCCTCCGGAATGCCTTGCAGCTGGGTTTCATCTCCGTCCTTCGGTGCCATTGCGTTGAACAGGAAACGCAGGCCGCTTTCCACATCCTCGCCATAGACGCAGCGATACTCCTGAAAGGAGGTGCCGGAGCGATCATCAACCACGCTGAACAGCATGGGTACGGGAAGACCTTTGCGGTTTGGATCAATCCAGGATGGCTGTTCGATCTGTTTCAGGTCAGATGGGCTGATATCAAACTGCCAAAGAGCATTGGAGGTTCGTGCTTCAAACCGGACAGCGGCTGGTGCTCTGGTCATTCTTGCATGATCATATCCCCAGAGACGGAGATACCGGTTGACCGTGGCCTTGTTCAGTTGCGCCTTTGCGGCCTGAACCAAACCTTCGGGCGTTTCAACGCCATGATCCTCCAGAAGCTCGATGGCCCGTGCGGTCGATAAACGCCGCCCCTTCTTATTCGATGTGCGGATCTTCAGGGCAGCGATGATCTCACAGTATCGCTCCAATTCGGCACGAGGCACAGCTCTCGGCTCTCCCCGGTCCACGCGACGCAACCCCTTCGGTCGCAGTTGCCCTGACAAAGCGCGATATACAGTGGCCCGAGAAACACCAAAGAGGCTGGCCACGCCTTCAATCAAAACCCGCCGACCTGGATCACGAGGTGCAAGATCATCCAGCCGACGACGCAAATCGAGCAGGGCTTCTGCCGGAATGCCGCCCTCTTTGCTCATACGGAATTTCCGTCCAGCAGTTTCTGACCAGGCGCTTTCGCGGTTCCGTCCCCGTTTACATATTCGTAAAGCGTCGTTGTGGTGATCCCGAGGCGCTTTGCCAGATCTGAAGCGTTGGTCTCACGATCCGCCATGCCTTTCATTGCCATGCGCAACATGGTCAAATCCATCTTGCGCGGTCGCCCACCTTTCCGGCCCCGCGCACGTGCTGCTGCCAGCCCGGCGTGGGTGCGTTCAGCGATGAGTTCCCGTTCGAACTCGGCGAGGCTGGCGAAGATCCCAAAGACGAGCCTGCCATTCGCGGTTGTCGTATCAATCTCAGCACCAGCGCCGGAAAGAACGCGAAGGCCAACGCCGCGCTCTCGCAGGTCATCTACCGTTGCCACGAGATGCTTGAGGTCGCGCCCAAGGCGATCCAGTTTCCAGATCACCAGAGAGTTTCCCGGCTGAAGCGCTTTCATGCAGGCATCAAGCCCTGGCCGATGGTCCTTCCGCCCGGATGCCTTGTCTTCATAGATGCGCTCGGCATCGACACCGGCTTCAATCAGCGCATCGCGTTGCAAATCAAGGAGCTGGCTCCCGTCCGCCTTCGACACCCGTACATATCCGATGAGCATGGCAACTCGCCCCGCCAGAATAGACAGGATGCACCATGCAACCTCACTAAGATTTCCGCAACGGTTTTTCTGGTGATGTTCACGGCACCGTGTGACCGCCGCCGAGACCACAAGGAAAACGTCCGTTTTCCGAGTGCCGGTGCAATTCCGGGAGAGGGCGTTGACGGGTCAAAGATCTTCGGGCGCTCGCCTGTAGATTGAACGTGACAGGAACAGATGATTGGGTTAGCGTCTTGACAAACAACGTTTAAACCGATGTCTAAATTCAGAACAATGCCAAGAATATACCTGTTTTCTGTAGTTTTTATTGCCGCGGCTGTAGTCTGTTGGTTTGTCTTTGTTCAGATCTACAAACCAGATGAACAGGCTTATTTAGAAACAACAACATCCTACTACTTCAAACACATGTCTGAAGCTGGCCTCAGTGGGATTGCTGAATACGACGACTGTCGTCTGCAGCAAGGAGATCAGCGTGACAAGCAACAAGGTGCTTCAATGTTTGGACTATGCCAGACAGCAAGTGCCACAACAGATTATTTCTATATGATTGCGATGAGCCCAACGGCCTCATTTCTCTGTTCAGATCTTGAGGAGATACAAAAATGAGCGGAAGCGGCACTAGAAGTGACCCGTTTACCAGTTTGTCACGTGAACAAGCCGATGAACATTGGAGAAACGGAAACGGTGAAACTGTCTACGTCGATATGTCTTCTCATATGACGTCAGGGGGTGGAAACGTATTTTCACCGCGAGATTTTGCAACCCCGTTTGGCCAAGCGGTCGACGGTCTTCCCGCTGGCTCAACAGTTCGCTTCGAAACGAACCGAGCGATCAGGATAGAGACCGGTGCTGAGCGGGCAACTGCGACACACTCATACTACGGCAGTGATGGGCTGGCATCTGAAGAAGCATTCACTTGGGGTAATACTGCCGCTGGCTTTCGTGGAACCGTTACTACTTTGGAAAACGGGAATATTCTTGTAGAGGGTCAGATCAGGCCATTTAACGAGCAATTCGACTATTCCCCTAACACATGGAATCCGGTGTTGGAAGCTGCTCGGTTGGCTGGAAGAATAATAGCCGGGCCGGGAACCCCTTATGAAATTGTGTTTGTAGGCGAGGACGGTTTGCTGATTTCCGGAGAGTATCAGCTGATCGAGTTTGGTGATTTTGGTACATATAATCTTGTGTCCGTAAAGGATCACTGCTTTGTTAAAGACACCCCTATCCAGATGTGGCCGACCGATCCTTCGATTAAGCCACGAGATGACGGCTCGTATGACGAAGAGTTGGTGCTTTCGAAAGTTTGGGAGAAGCCTATCAGCGAAATCCGTATCGGAGATCTGGTTGTCGCCTATGACGATAGAGGTCGACTGGCACCCAAAACCGTGACGCGGACTATGACTAACACAGCCAAGCATATTCTCGATTTCTGGGGCACGGGCGTCACGCCCGGTCACGCTTACTTCTGCGCGGATGGCAAGTTCAAAGGCCAGCATGTGCCTTTGCTGGATATTCTCCGCACCGATGGCACGATCATGAAAAGCGACGGCGCTCAGATCCGCGCCGCAACCGGATTTGAGGTTGGCTCGATCCAAGACCGTCTGGTTCATGCCGTGGTGGGCGACAAGCAACCCAATGGGCAAATTGCCATCCGGGAGCAAGGACAAGTCCGATTGGGGACGCGCGTCATTCTTGAGAACGGGGAGCAGCATTGCGTTCTGGATATTCTCAACGCAAACGGTGCTCAGATTACGGAAGACGGCTACATCCGTTCCGGAGTTGGAGGTGCAAAGGTGCCGTTGAGTTGGACGTTCTCGGAACAGCTTCCAAAGCCCGAAGACTACATCCTGAGGCGCTCGAAGGTAACGCTTGAAGAGATCTATGCCGCGGGCGAATGGGAGCAAATCGGCCCGAGACTGCCTGCCCCAGATGGCTCGAAGGCTTCTCCGCAACATCGCAAAGCCACGCCGGTCTGCTCCCAAAAGCCTTTGGCTGCGGCAGACGGGATGCGTCAGCCAACCCGTGCGCTCAACCGCAAACAGCGCAAGGCAATGGAAGCCAAGCAGCGCAAGGCTGCCAAAGCCGGAAAACGACTGGTGAGTTGATCCATGCACGGAGGCGACGGCACCAAATCTGGCGAGTTAATTGACGCCTTTGAAGTGACCCGTTTCCCCAAGGGAGATGGCTTTCAATGGACAAAGCGGCCTACGCATTATCCAGAGCAACGGCCGCTCACACTCTACGGTATCGAGGTGGTCGATGAAAATGGCGATCCAGCCCCTTTCATTGCGCATCCGATACCGTTCAAGAACACCCTGAACTGAAACTCACAGTTCCCTTGGGTGCCAGTAGAGACGGTTCTAATCGGGTATCACCAGGCGCAGAACCACGATGGCGAAAGTGCAGCGACGCGGTTGCCGCTTACTGGCGGAGTTAACCGGGCTGAGGCGAAAGCCATCATGCCTGATCTACGGTAGCTTCCGGCGCGCGCACGTTCTCACTTAACCGATCCCAGTCTCAACAATGTGAGCCCGTCTCATTTATTCTGAGCCCAATCGCAACTAATGTGATCCCAAATCAATTTACAGTCTCAAATAATCTGAGCCAGAAACCCCGATAATCTCGCGCCCAAGGGTTTATGATCTCAAGCCGCTACAGCTAGCGATAGCGTGGTTCTTAAGAGAAACCTTCGCCTCGGCTACTCCCGCTTCACTTTGAACCAACCGCTGAGAGGGGGCGACTACACCGCTGGGATATGGCAGGACAAGGTCAAAGCCGTTCATAAAGGTATGGACACAGTTTTGGTTGAAATGGACACACTAAACGGATTTACGGCTGAAGGAAACAGAGCCTACGGAGACCTCTAGATCGAGCTGTTAATCCCAAAACAAGATATCCTTTACCTCAGCAATCACGTTCCCGAAGCTGAAACCGGTGAATTTGTTGTTTTGAATAGGAGTGTTCGAGGGAAGACTTCGGTTCCTGTCAGCGGCATTAAAGCTCTGGTTGACGTTACCGACCCATAACTAACAGGCGGCGGTTGCCGTCTGATCATTCGTCGCTCCTTCCACTTTTTACACAAAGGCATCGAGATCCGCAGGTTCACGAACCCAAGTGTGTTTGGCCCGACTGGCTCGAACGTGTGAAATCGACCCCTATGTGTAGTGAATTGCACTTATCCGGCGCTCGGATTGCAAACATCCCAGTTGAATGCCTTGGAGGCTATCCGCCTAATACGTGATTCTGCCAGCGGCACATGTCGGCGCAGGGCGATGGCTTCTAAACTAGAGCAATTTAAAACGTGCGATCAATGATTTCAACCACTTGCCATGTCGCATCATGCGTTTGAAATAATTCAAAGGAAATCAAACACAGCAAACAAACAGGATTACCAACTTATTCAGGCACCCCAGGGAGGCG
>NZ_JBQFZU010000060.1:0-7857 GCF_056542405.1 Ruegeria sp. AD11(2025)
GACCCGCTACGACAGGTGCCCGAAGGTCTTCCTGTCAGCCATCGCCCTCGCAGCACTCGTCATCTATTGGCTATGAGTCCTGACCCTAGGCCAAAAAGAAACCGGGGGCGCAGAATAGCGCCCCTAAGTTTCATTTGTAGCCAAACACGTTGTTTGGAACCCAGCTTAACTTATCGCCCTGCTTTCCCCATTTCATCATAAGGCAGGCCGTTCCGTACTTTTGGTAGTAGATCATTTTCAGTTCGTACCATCCCGCCTCAGGCACCTCGACTTCAACGCGCTCATTGGCGGAACAAGGCTGCGAAAAACTGGCGCCACCAACATTTTGCCCCCCAATCCAAGCTTCGAGACCATCATTTGAATGCGTCTCCAACTCATAGAGACCAGGCGCGTCAAACTTGATGAACCCGCGAATATCCGCAGCAACGTTGTAGTGTTCAGGATGGGTCATTACAGGGTCGCCTTTGCTGGTGTCGCTGTAGTCAAGACCCCGAAGCGGCTGTCCTGGCGCTCCTTTTTCATTCAACAACGCTTTGGCTTCGGTGAGTGAGTCAATCTTGCGAGGTGGACTTCCCAGCCAAGCATAGTTAGTCGCAAGTCCAGTTTTCAGTCCCGAAGGCTGCGGGCTGGCTGGTTTGAGTTTAAGCGGCGCGCCAATCGCGGCACCTGCTATCATCGCTGACACAACGGCAATAACGCCAATCCTTAGTGGTTTCATTTTGACCTCCCTGAGTTTGCGCCGCTTTTGCAGAGTTTCCCCATTATGGGCGCCGTTGGGATGACACTAGGTGGTTAGAAATTGCCCTGCAAGGCGGTTAAAGATCACGTTTGCCCCGGTCAGGCGCGCATGTCTTTTGGGGATCCCATCACCACATAGGATGTGATCGACGTGACATGTGGCAGGGTTCCCAATACCTCGGTGTGAAAGGTCTTGTACGTCGCAAGATCGGCGCATTCCACGCGCAGCAGGTATTCGATGGTGCCCGTGATGTTATGGCATTCCACCACCTCCGGCGCGCGTTGGAGGGCACGTTCGAACCCTTCCTGCGCGGCCTTGGTATGCTCTCCCAGACCAACACCAATATAGGCCACAAATCCCAAGCCCAGCGCCGCCGGGTTCAACACCGCGCGATAGCCCGAGATCACGCCCGCGCGCTCAAGCTCCTGCACCCGGCGCAGACAGGCCGAGGGCGACAGGCCAACGCGATCCGCCAGTTCAAGGTTGCTAACGCGACCATCGCGGGACAATTCGCGCAATATTTGTTGGTTTATGTGATCAAATTTCGTCATTTGTTGCAAATCTACAGTAGTCACACACTATAACGCAATTTCATTTGCCCGCTGATCAGTGATTATGTGCGCGATGTCCTATGAAGTTCTTCTGGCCCTGATCGCCTTTGCTTTCGTCTCGTCGATCACGCCGGGACCGAACAACCTGATGCTTATGGCGTCTGGTGCTAATTTCGGCTTTCGCCGCACTATTCCCCACATGTTGGGAATCGGGTTGGGGTTCACCCTTATGGTCCTGCTGGTCGGCGCCGGGCTGGTACAGGTGTTTGACCGGTACCCGGTCAGCTACACGATCTTGAAGCTCGTCTCAGTGGTCTACCTGCTGTACCTAGCATGGAAAATCGCGCATGCAGCACCGACCAAGGCCGGGGTCACGAAAGGCGATCCTATGACCTTCCTACAGGCCGCCGCCTTTCAATGGGTCAATCCCAAGGCCTGGGCCATGGCTCTGACGGCGACTACCGCCTACACCCCGGATCATACGCTGCAGGCTATCGTAATCGTGGCGCTGATCTTTGGAGCGGTAAACCTGCCTTCGGTCAGCACATGGACCGTTCTGGGACAGCAAATGGCGCGGATCCTAACGAACCCGCGCCGCTTGGTAGTATTCAACTGGACCATGGCTGCGCTGCTGGTCGCATCGCTTTACCCGGTCCTGTGGCCGAACTGAATCACTTCAACGGCAGGCAGATTTCCGTCAGCAGTTCTTCGGGCGCTGTATCGCGCGGGTCGTTCAGATAGATTTCATAACAAGGTTGGTCCGCAGGTTCCTCGCCCGATTCTGGCAGCCAGTTGCCGAACAGGCTGTGATAGGCGGCCCCAAGCCCGGAATAAGGACCCTTGAACGTCAGAACAGCCGTCTTGCCGCCAGGGATTTGCACAGCCTCCATGCCTTCGGGCGTATCATCACCGCGGAATTCGGCTCCGGCATAACTGCGCAGATCGTCAACGGGCACAGCGTCAGGGCTATTGAGATAGATGCCGATCACCGGCCCGACCTGCGGCCACAACTGGCGGGATTCGCACAAGGCACCGAAGGCCGCAAAGCTCTTGCCGATCTCGGCATAGGCGCCTTTGTGCGGCAGGCCGACAACGAGGCGGGCGGGTTCGGTTCGGGTCGTGACAGGATACATTGGATATTCTCCGGTTCTGAAATGTGGATGGACGGGCAAGAACTGCCCGGCCTTGCGAAATGCGGCAGGGCTGCTGCCGTAGGCTTCGGAAAAGGTCCGCGCAAAGGAGTTCAGATTGGGATAGCCCACGTCTGCTGCGATCTGCGTCACCGGCGTGTCAGACCGAACCAGCCCAACCGCCGCGCGGTGCAGACGGATACGACGCACCGCCTGCGCGCAGGTCTCACCGGTCAGGGCGCGGAACACTCTGTGCCAGTGAAACCGGGACATCGCCGCTACATCGGCCAACTCATCCAGCGACAGGTCCCCGGCGGGGTGGTCGTGGATGTAGGCCAGCACGCGCAAAATGCGGTTCTCATAGCTGGTTGGCATTTGTGTCCTTCCTTCTCTCTGCCCATCCGTGGTCGCATATCCTGCTTCCACAAATCTTGCTGAGTTGCATCCCGCGCAACCACAGGTCATATAGCAGGGAAATTCCGCGTTGAGAGGCGTCATGACCCAGTATCTGGATTTCGAAAAACCCCTGGCCGAGATCGAAGGCAAAGCCGAGGAGTTACGTGCGCTGGCCCGCGCCAACGAAGAGATGGACGTGGCCGAAGAGGCCGCTGCGCTGGACGCCAAGGCGGCCAAGCTGCTGGAAGAGCTTTATGATGATCTGACCCCTTGGCGGAAATGCCAGGTGGCGCGTCACCCGGAGCGCCCGCACTGCAATGATTATGTCGATGCCCTGTTCACCGAATTCACTCCACTGGCCGGCGACCGGAACTTTGCTGACGATCTGGCGGTAATCGGCGGTCTGGCGCGGTTCAACGATCAGCCGGTGATGGTGATTGGCCACGAAAAGGGTTCGGACACCAAATCGCGGATCGAACGCAACTTTGGAATGGCGCGCCCCGAAGGATACCGCAAGGCTGTGCGCCTGATGGAGATGGCCGGTCGGTTTGGCCTGCCCGTGATCACTCTGATTGATACGGCGGGTGCCTACCCTGGCAAGGGCGCCGAGGAACGTGGACAATCCGAAGCGATTGCTCGCTCGACCGAGATGTGCCTGAAGATCGGTGTACCGCTGGTGTCGGTGATCATCGGCGAAGGTGGCTCTGGCGGGGCTGTGGCTTTTGCCACGGCGAACCGCGTCGCGATGCTGGAACATTCGGTTTATTCGGTGATCTCGCCCGAAGGCTGCGCCTCGATCCTGTGGAAGGATGCCGAGAAGATGCGCGAAGCCGCCGAGGCGCTGCGCCTGACCGCGCAGGACCTGCAAAAGCTGGGCGTCTGCGACCGGATCATCACCGAGCCCAAGGGCGGTGCCCACCGGGACCGCGAGGCGACTGTTGAATCAGTTCGCGCCGCAATTGCCGCCATGCTGCAAGAGCTGGACGGCAAGGATGCGGCGGCCCTGATCAAGGATCGCCGTCAGAAGTTCCTGGATATCGGCTCGAAAGGGTTGGCGGCCTAACCGCCCAACCGCCGCAGCAACTCGACAGAGGGTTTGCCGGTAGCGGCCAATCCATTGGCCCGCTGGTACGCGCTGATCGCGGCTTCGGTATTCTTGCCAATCACCCCGTCGGCGCCCTGCGTGTCATACCCAGCCGACGTCAAACGGCGTTGAAGTTCCTTGCGGTTCTCAAGCGTCAGCCCGGTCGCGTCCGGCCCGAACGAGGCCTGAAACGGTGCACCACCCGCAATCCTGTCAGACAGATGGCCAACACCGATCGCATAGCTGTCTGAGTTGTTATAGCGTTTGATCACCTGAAAATTGCGGAACACCGCGATGCGCGGCCCCGGTTTTTGCGGCTGCAGCACCGCAACAGGCGCACCCGAAACCGTACCGGCCTCACCACCCCAAGGCTGTCCGCGAACCCAACCGGCGCGCGCCAGATAGGCGGCGGTAGAGGCCAGTGAGTCCGTCGGATCCTCGGACCAGATATCCCTCCGCCCGTCACCGGTGAAATCCACCGCATAGGCCAGGTAGGACGTTGGGATAAACTGCGTATGCCCCATCGCCCCGGCCCAACTGCCGGTCATATTGGTAGGGTTTGTGTCGCCTTCCTGAATGATCTTCAGGGCCGCCACCAATTGCTTTTCAAAGAACGCACCACGCCGCCCGTCATAGGCCAGCGTGGACACTGCCGAAATCACCGGCACATCCCCGCGCCGCGCGCCATATCGGCTCTCCAACCCCCAAACAGCCACGACAACCTCTTTGTCGACGCCGTATTTCGCCTCGATCTGCGACAGGGTTCCGGCGTGCCGCACCAGCATCTGCTTTCCGGTGGCGATCCGCTCGTCCGAGGCTGCAATCGCCAGGTAGTCCTCGAGTGACCGCTTGAATTCAACCTGATTGCGGTCGCGTTCGATCACCTCGGGCAAATAACCTGCCCCCCGAAAGGCGCTGTTGAGGGTGGATTGCGATATCCCCTGTGCCGCCGCTCGGCCTTTGAAGCTCGCGACCCAAGCATCCCATCCAGAATTTGGCACCGGTCGCATCCGCGACGCGGGTGTGTTGGTCGGGGCACCGGTGGAACAGGCGCTCAGCAGGGCCGACCCGAGACCCAGTGAAAATGTCCGTCGATTGATCATGACTGAAATCTGCTCTTGTTGTGATTTGGGCCAGATTAACCCAGACCCAATCTTCAAGCCACAACGACGAAGCATCTCAGGAGCGATTTCAGGCCTTCGGCAACAAGCCGCTTAGGTGACCAGCAACCGCAGACCCTGTGTCACATCCGTCCGGACCGCCAGTCGCAACCCGGGCTCGTCTCCGGCCTGCAACGCCGCGATGATCAGCTTGTGGTTATGCGGCGGATCGGTCCGCCGCAACCTGCCGTACAGAGTGCGCATGGTGGGACCAAGCTGCAACCACACGGTTTCAGCAATCGCCAGCATCGCCGGGGCCTGTGCCCGCAGATAGAGCGTGCGGTGAAACTCCAGATTGGTGCGGATATACCCAACGGCGTCACGCTTGGTCACCATCTCAGCCACGTTCATGTTGATGCTTTGCAACCGGTCGATTAGCGCCATATGCGCCCGAGGCAGGGCGCGGCTGGCCAGTTCGACCTCAAGCAATGCGCGCAGGGCGGCCAGTTCCTCGATCCGGTCATTGGTCAACTCGGGCGTGGAAACACGGCCCGAAGTTGACAGAAACAACGCCCCTTCAGCTGCCAAGCGCCGCACCGCCTCACGCGCGGGGGTCATCGAGACACCGAATTCCTTGCCGATCCCGCGCAGGGTCAGCGCCTGCCCCGGCGCCATCTCGCCATGCATTATTCGAGAGCGCAACGTGCGATACACCCGGTCATGTGTCGCGCCTTGAGAGTCGGAGGGGCGTGTGGTCAACATTCCCAATTTGTGATCACAAACGGGCGCGAGGTCAACTCACGGCGGCATCAAATCTGTATCGGTGCAACTGGGCCCCGTTGTCGCGCAACCAGCGCCTCTGGTCACTGTAGTCACCGAAAACCCGTTCGACCTGTGCCCAGAACGCCGGAGAGTGATTCATCTCGACCAGATGCGCCACCTCATGCGCTGCGACGTAGTGCAGGATCTCGGGCGGAGCGAGGATCAGCCTCCAGGAGAACATCAGCCCTCCGTCTGAGCTGCACGACCCCCACCGCGAACGGGTGTCGCGGATGGTCAGGGTGGAATAAGAACGGCCCAGCATTGCGGCGTAGTCATCACAGGCCCCTGTCAGGCGATCCCGCGCCAGTTCCTTGAGAAACCGCGCCAAACGCCGGGCCTCGGCCCCTGCGGGCACGGCGATCTCATCACCTTGCAACAGAACACGACGGCCCTTTGCCGGCACGATTCGCCGCTCTACGCCCTCGATAGGGATGGTCTTGCCGAATTGAACAACGGCCGGGTCAGGGCGATCCTGCAAATGCTGACGTATCCACTCTTCCTTGGTGCGGGCGAAGCTCAGCGCTTCGGTCTCGGGCACGCCCTGCGGATAGGTTAGCGTAACCCGCCCATCCAGTTGGGAAATCCGCAGGCTGATCCGTCGTGCCCGCGCCGATTTCCGCAACGTCAGCGGCACCGGAGGTGTCCCGGGCAGTGCGTGATCTCCCATATGCCTGTTTCTCCTGCTCAAAGGCTTTGACAGTGCCCGCTGCATGTGGCACGTGACCTGAATCGTTGATACGACTCACCTGATATCAAGGGGATTTGACATGCCCAAGGAAGAATGGGGCGTAAAGCGCGTTTGCCCAACAACCGGCAAGCGGTTTTACGACCTGAACAAGAACCCGATCATCAGCCCCTACACCGGCGAGATCGTGGAGCTTGAGACCGGCAAAAGCCGGATGATCGCTGCGGATGCGGAAGATGCAGCCTCGGCCAAAGCGCGCAAAGACGCCTCGGAAGAAGATCTTGTTCTGGATGATGACGACAATGTCGATGTTGATCTGGATGATGATCTGCTGGACGATGATGACGACGACAATGATGACGTCTCGCTGGACGATATCACCGACATGTCGTCGGAAGACGAAAACTAAGACCGGTCAGGGGCGGCCTCTCGCCGCCTCATGCCCACCCCCGGACGCGGAACGGAAAGTTTTTGGCAAAATCCATTTTTGGACTTGCACTCCCAGCCACCGTCTCATAAACGTCCGTCCACTGCTTCGGCAGTACCTGGAAGGGGCCTTAGCTCAGTTGGGAGAGCGCTTGCATGGCATGCAAGAGGTCAGGGGTTCGACTCCCCTAGGCTCCACCAAAACCTAACTGGTGATCCGCCACCCAAAGTTCTTCCTTTTTGGCAGCAGGAATTTCCCTTGGATCCAAAACCGACAGTCCTTCATCGTAAGCTGAGCAGAGACTCCTGAGCCTTAACAACTGAGTTAAGAACACAGAAGGGACCACCAAGTGGATACACGTTGCAGTTGCAGCACGCTCTAACTAATTTGATCTTTCGCTCAAATAAACCGGCTTTTCAAACCTACTTAAACAGCGCTAACCTTTCCCTCGTTTTTTGCTTGCCCCTTGGCAGTTGCAATCTGCGTTCACTTTTAGAGTTGCGGCAATTGGGCGGCTTCGTAGTTAGTCCGAAAACAATCTAAACTTGAGCCCGGCGCAGAAATTCAGCTACGGTGAGGCATGTTGATCCAACCAACCCTTCTCAATGACAAAGCGCAAAAGGTACAGTCACAAGTCTTCGTCTGTGGTCCGGGACTAACCTCAGGACGGGTCGACATTCGGCACTTAGCCCGGCAAGAGCTCGAAAAAATGCAAAACGTTAAAGTTGTGTATGGCGAAGAAATAGAAAAACAGTACCTATATTCACGAAAAGGAATGGACCTGCAGACACTTGAAGCAAGATTTACTCATGACGTGGATTTTACCCTACTGATTGTCTGACGTCAGCGCCAATGGGACAGTTTAGGTCGATTTGATAAGAGAGGGTTTCTGGCTCATCGTAACCGCCAAGGAGTGGAGATGA
>NZ_JBQFZU010000061.1:0-7638 GCF_056542405.1 Ruegeria sp. AD11(2025)
AGAATCGATGCCGATCTTGGCACCGATTTCCTGAATCGGCTTCTTGTTCGCTTCGCGGGCGATTTCGATGTCGGATTTATAGCTCATTGGGTTCTGGGCTCCGTGCAAAGTAGGTCGAACGAATTCAAACCCGCCCGCATATGCGACCGGGAGAGGAATCGAAAACTTTCTTTAAGGTAAATAATTATTCCTTTCGGTCAACCTCGGAGTTGCAGAGGCTTTGACCAAATGGGTATTTATCGCGCGATGGCACCATCGAATCACGCGTAACGTTTGCGCCCTGCGCTAAGCCCCAACAACCAATCTTCTACGATGCGGCGTTCCGGAAAGGTTTTGTGCGTTGGGCTTTTCAGAAGATAATACCCCGACTGTGTTCGCACCGAGACGTCATGGATTGGTCTGACCAACGCACCGCTTTCGAGCAGCGGGTCAACAAGATGGGCCCAACCCAATGCGACCCCCAAACCATCAACTGCCGCTTGTATGGAGAGAGGATAAGTGTTGAAGGCCACAGCGCGTTCCATAGATGCGGTAGAAATTCCATTGCCGCTAAGCCAAGTATGCCATGTCATCCATTCCGCATGACTGCTGGTCACTTCAATCAGATCCAACTCTGGCAGAGCAGATAGAACAGTCGCGTTCGGATTACTTTTGAGGTATTCTGGGCTACAGACCGGGAAAACCGTTTCCCCGAACAAAAGCTGAGCATCATATCCGGGCCAATCGCCATCCCCGCGCAAAATCGTCAGATCCATAGAGTCAGACAGGCATTCTGCATCGCTGTCTGAGGACACCAGCGAAATACGGATGCGGCCATTGGATTTATTGAATTTGCGCAACTGCGGCATCAACCAGAGCGACGCTACGGAATTGGTAGCTGAGATCGATACAGTGTTAGCCTGATGTTTGGCCAGCATATCACGGCTGACATCCCGCATCAGCTCCAGCGATTTTTCCACGGTTGCCAACAAAATGGCACCCTGCTGGGTCAGGGAAACAGATCGATGCCCGCGGACAAACAGGGGTACATCGTAATGCTGTTCCAGCAACCGCACTTTGCGGCTGATGGCAGTCTCGGAAATATTCAACACCTTACTGGCATGTGCAAAGCTCTGAGCCTTTGCAGCGGCCTCAAATGCCAGAAGGTAATCGAGCGGCGGCAGAATCTTACCGGTAACAGGTGCTTTCTTCGACATCCGTGGGCAGGGTCCCGATCTTTACGTGTTCGCAATCAAAAATATTTGCCCGCATCAGTTCGATCCCGATCGGGCAACTGGCTGTTAAAATAGCGAAAAACTGGATTAGCCTCAAGAAATTGTGGGCAAAGCCTCGCAAATTTCTGTTCTGCGCCTGGAGTGATTTTAGGCAGAATGCACAAATTCGGGGCCGGAAGAGTCCGCAATTCAAAAATGAACTTCACTCAGGGAGCAAACATGAAACTCACAAATCTAATTTCTGCTGCAACCTTGGCAGCAGTTGCGGGCACCGGAGCGATTGCCGAAGACAGCAGCGATCCGATCGTTATCCCAATTCACAACTGGTCCAGTCAGATCGTGATGTCATACGTTACCGGCCAGCTACTTGAAGAGATTGGCGACAACGTCGAATACGTCACGACAGATAGTCAGGCGGTGTACGAGTCGGTGCGCTTGGGCGACGTCACGCTTGAGATGGAAGTCTGGGAAGGCGCGTTTGGTGCATCGTTCCGCGCCGCGCTGGACAAGGGTGGTCTGCATGATGCGGGCGATCATGATGCGGTCACGCGGGAGGATTGGTGGTATCCGATGTGGACCAAGGAATCCTGCCCAGGCCTGCCCGACTGGAAAGCTCTGAACGACTGTGCGCACCTGTTTGCAACAGCGGAAACCGGCGACAAGGGCCGGTATCTGGATGGTCCGGTTGACTGGTTGAAGCACGGTAAGGAACGTGCCGAAGCGCTGGATCTGAACTTCACCGTTATCAACGCGGGTTCGGCGGCGGCCTTGTGGGCGGAAATTGGCGCGGCAGAAGCGGATAAGAAACCGGTTCTGGTCTTCAACTGGACACCCAACTTTGCCGAGGCCGTCTGGCCCGGTGAGTTTGTTGAATTCCCTGCATGGGAAGATGGCTGCGACAAGGATCCTTCGAAAGGTCCGAACCCCGATGCGCTATATGATTGCGGCAACCCTGCCACCGGCTATCTGAAGAAGGCGGCATGGGATGGTATGAAGGACAAGTGGCCAACCGCGTATTGTGTGCTGACCAATATCTCGTTCACCAATCCGCAGATCGCGGAAATGGCAAAGCTGGTCGATACTGACGAACTGGAACCGGAAGATGCGGCAACTGAGTGGCTGGATGCCAACCGTGCTGTTGTTGATCCCTGGATCAGCGCCTGCAGCTGATTACTCGGCCACACATAACGAAACTTGCGTGGCCTTACTGATATCAGTGCAGTAAGGCCACGCTTAACAAGAAAGAATGGCAGCCATGTCCACCACAGCGCCTGTAATCTCAGCCAAAAACGTTTGGAAACTGTTTGGGCCCTCGCCCGACAGCTATCTGAAGTCCATGCCGGCAGACCGCAGTTTCGACGAGATTCGCGCTGACGGCTACATCGCCGGGGTCAAGGATGTATCGATTGAGGTTGGTCGGGGTGAAATGCTGGTCATCATGGGGCTGTCGGGATCAGGAAAATCCACTCTGGTGCGCTGTTTCTCGCGCCTGCATGACATCACCGGAGGCACCATTGAGGTCGACGGTCAGGATATTATGAGCCTGAGCGAGCGCGAACTGATCGAGTTGCGGCGCAACAAGATGGGCATGGTGTTTCAGTCCTTTGGCCTGCTGCCGCATCGTACCGTTTTGGACAATGTGGCGTTCCCTTTGGAAATGCGTGGCCAGGATCGCCATGACCGGCGCGAACGCGCTTTGGAAGTTGTCAAACTGGTCGGCCTTGAGGGCCGTGAAGAGTATTTTCCGCGCGAACTTAGCGGCGGCCAGCAGCAACGTGTCGGCATTGCCCGTTCTTTGGCGATTGAGCCGGATATCTGGTTTCTGGACGAGCCGTTTTCGGCCCTTGACCCGTTGATCCGTCGTGAAATGCAAGATGAATTCCTGCGACTGCAAGAGATGCTGGGCAAAACCATCGTCTTTATTACTCACGATTTTGACGAGGCGCTGCGTCTGGCGGATCGGATCGCGATCATGCGCAATGGCGCGGTAGAACAATGCGATACGCCGGATCAGATCATCATGAAGCCCGCCACGGAATACGTGGCGAAATTCACCGAGGACATCGACAAAGCCCGCGTGGTGCACGCGAAAGGACTGGCAAAACCGGTCAACGGACACGCATTGGAAGGCGCGCCAATCAATGGCGGTTCAACCATCCACGAACTGGCACGGGTTTTGGTCAATGACAACCGCATCTTGTTGCCGGTCGCGGATGACAAAGGCGTTGTCACCGGCGTTCTGGAACGTGACGCAGCGTTGAATGTTCTGCTCGGAGCCGAGTGATGGCGACACTGTCCACTGAACTGCCGGATACCTCGGACAAACCGTGGGGGCGTACTCGCGTGCTTACTGCACTGCTGGTTGCGTCCATTGCGCTGATCCTTGCCAAGGCTGTTGGTATTCTGCCTGAATGGCTGAACCGGATTCCAGAGGCTGCAATCCCGCCAACTGCACAGGTTTTGGACGCTATTTTTAACTTCATTCAAAACGATCTTGGCCTAATCTACGTCACCCGCTTTATCGCTGAAGGCCCGCTTGAGTTCTTGTTGGACACATCAGCTAACCTTTTGGAGGGCAAGCGTCGCTGGCCCTATTTAGGGCCAATCCCATGGTCGGCAATCGCCGCTGTTGCAGCCGTGATCGGCTATGCTGTCGGAGGTTGGAGACTGGCCGTTTTGGGGGCCGGAACCTTCATCTGGACCGCCGCGATCGGACAGTGGAAGATGGCCATGCAAACAATGTCCGTCATTGTGGTTGCGGCACCACTGGCCTTTCTGCTGGGATTGACCTTGGGTATCGCTGCGTGGAAATACGGCTGGTTCGAAAGAATGCTGAAACCGGTTTTGTCCGTTCTGCAAACTCTACCGTTTTTTACATACCTTTTGCCCGCCGTGATCTTCTTCAAAGTCGGGCCAACAGCCGGTGCAGTTGCGACGATTACCTTTGCCATCCCGCCGATGATCCTGATGACCACTCTGGGCCTGAAGAAGGTCAGCCCCGAAGTGATCGAAGCAGGCAAGATGTCTGGATGTACCCGTTGGCAGATGCTGCGCCATGTCTATGTTCCAGCCGCACGCACCGAGATTTTGGTTGGCGTTAATCAGGTAATCATGTTGTGCTTGGCTATGGTGGTGTTGACCGCCTTCATCGGCATGCCCGGCCTTGGTGCCAAGCTATTGGCGATGATGGGCAGCTTCAAACTAGGTCGTTCTTTTGAGATTGGTGTGACCATCGTTCTTCTGGCCGTCATGCTCGATCGGATGTCCAAGGCCTGGGTCGTCAAACAGCCTGTTCACTTCGAACGTGATACGCCGTGGTGGAAGCGGCATCAGACCTCACTGATTGCGCTGGGTCTGTTTGTTGGGTTCACTCTGCTGTCGCAGATCTTCCCGATCCTGGCCGAGGTCGGCCGCAAGCAGCATCTGAGCCAGGGCAAGGAAATCGACGTGGTGATCAAGTCATTCCTGGCAATCGATGTCATCAAAGGGACAACCGAATGGTTGCGCTGGTTCCTGAACGTCAAGGTTCTGATCCCGTTCCGGAACACGTTGCTTGCCATTCCGACGCCTGCTTTCATCCTGCTGGTTGTTTCCTTTGCCTATTGGGTCGGTGGTCGTAGGCCCGGTATCTATGCCGCAGTCTTCTTTACGATCGTGGCTTTTTCGGGCTGGTGGGATCGGTCGGTCATCACGCTCTACACTGTGATTTCAGCAGTCGCGCTGGCGACACTGATCGGTATCCCCTTGGGTGTTGTCGCTGCTCGGTCCACTCGCTGGTCCAAGAGCATCCTGCTGGCCTGCGACACCGCGCAAACTTTTCCAAGCTTCATATACCTGATCCCCGCGATCATGTTGTTCGGCGTCAACGATGTGGCTGTTGTCTTCTCGATCCTGATCTTTGCCGCTGTGCCGCTGATCCGTTACACTATTATTGGCCTCAGCAGCGTACCGCCGGAAATGACCGAGGCTGCCGACATGTCCGGCTCGACCCGTCGACAAAAGCTGATGTCGGTGCAGTTCCCTCTGGCGCTGCCGACAATGGCGGTCGGGTTCAATCAGGCAATCATGTTTTCCTTCTTCATGGTCATCATCGCGGCGTTCATCGGTACGCAGGACCTGGGACAGGAATTGCAGCGCACACTGGCAGGCACAGAGTTGGGCAAGAATTTTGTCCTTGGTCTGAACGTGTCGCTGATGGCGCTGACCTTTGACATGGCCATCAGCAGCTGGGCGGAACAGCGTAAAAAACGACTGGGGCTCGACTGAGATGGCAAAGCTACAGAACAGACGCACCGTAGCACGATTCGACGATACAGGGTTTGTCCCAATGCGGATGGAAGGCCTGCTAGACGAGCAGATCTGGTGGAAGAACGTCAGCTTTGATGAAGAAACCGGGCAAGGCAGCTATCTGATGAAGATGGCGCCCGGCACACGCTCCAACCCTCATATCCATCACGGGCCAGAAGAGTTCTTCGTCCTCGATGGTGATCTGACCGATCACGATGGGTTTTGTTATCGCAGCGGCGACTTTGTCAGCCTTGCTGCGGGGTCCAGCCACTATTCACGCACCGAGGCGGGATGCCTCTTGGTGGTCACCCACCGCGGTGCAACCCAAGCCATTCAGGAAGAAGCACTATGAATGTTAAGCCGGTTTTCGAAGTGCCATTCGAACGCAGCGGAGTTCTGGCCCCCGGCCTTCCAATCCTGCCGCATGGGACAGAGCGCCACCCGGTCCCCGGAATGGGGTCACGCGCTGTTCCGGTATCCAAGGGCGATACCATAACGCTGCTGGATCGCGATGGGATGCAACCAGCGGAAATGGTCTTCTTTGCCCCTGACCGGAGTTCCGATGCGGCCATGCTGGGCACGCAGGGGCATGGGCGGCCCGAAGGGTTGATTGCTACGCTGGCAAATGGTTCCGCTTCGGGGAAAAAGGTACTGCAAGCTTTGGAAGTCGCGGGTTTCGACATCGGAAAAGGCGACGCAATTCGCGCATTCACCGATGGGTCTCGTCCCGGAGATATGGTTCATTTCGTGGTGGAAAGTGATGGTCTTCTGATTGTCGCCGCACCTGGCATGGCAATGCGTCCAGAGGACAACAACCCGCCCACGGATATCATCCTGTATATTCAGCGCTCTGCACCCGGATTGGAAAAGCCCCTTGTCGGCCCACCTGATCCGTTGGCTGATCCTCTGAAGGACATCAACATTCAGCCCGGCAATGCCAAGTCTTATGAGGTCAAGGCAGGCGAATTCATTCAGATCGTGGATGTTCGTGGACGAGAGTGCTCGGATTTTCAAGCCTTCAGCCGCCGCGCACTGGATCAGGGGATCGAGCGCGAAATCGACCCGACAACGACCCGCAGCCTGATGGGTAGCTTGTATCCACAACCGGGCATATTCTCGAAGTACTGGTCGGTCGACCAGGAACCTCTGATCGAGATCGTTCAGGATACGTGCGGGCGCCATGACACTTTCGGTCTCGCGTGCACGGCGCGATACTACGAAGATCTTGGATATCCGGGCCACGTGAACTGCTCGGAAAACATCAACAAGGATCTGGATCAGTATGGCATTAAACCGCGTGGTGGATGGCCTGCGATCAACTTCTTTTTCAACACAATACTGGACGACACCAATGCAATAGGCATGGACGATCCTTGGTCTCGCCCCGGTGATTTCGTCCTGCTGCGGGCACTGACTGATTTGGTCTGCGTCAGCACTGGATGTCCCTGTGACATCGATCCGGCAAACGGCTGGAACCCAACCGATGTTCAAGTGCGAACCTACAAGGCGACCGAGGATTTTACACGATCCTACGGCTATAGAAAATCTGCGGAGGCGGATGTGGAAGAAACTAAGGAAACAGCATTTCACGAGTGCTTTGGACGGCACACCCGTGATTTCGTCGAATACAACGGCTATTGGCTGCCCAACACGATGACCAATCATGGTGCCATTGCTGAATACTGGGCCTGCCGGGATAAGGTCGCCGTCATGGACCTGAGCCCTCTGCGGAAATACGAGATTGTCGGACCTGACGCAGAAGAGCTGATGCAGCTTTGCGTGACCCGCAACATGAAAAAACTGAGCGTTGGTCAGGTCGTCTATACGGCCATGTGCTACGAACATGGAGGTATGATAGACGATGGCACGGTCTACCGGCTGGGTGAGACCAATTTCCGCTGGATTGGAGGCAACGACACCAGCGGATTGTGGCTGCAGGAACAGGCACTAAAGCGAAATATGAATGTCTGGGTGCGTAACTCGACGGACCAGTTGCACAACATCGCGGTCCAGGGGCGGCACAGCCGCGACATCCTTTCCAAGATCTTCTGGACACCGCCACAACAACCGACGATCGAAGAATTGCCTTGGTTCCGGCTTACCATAGCTCGGGTTGGTGATGTGCAGGGGAAATCCG
>NZ_JBQFZU010000062.1:0-7274 GCF_056542405.1 Ruegeria sp. AD11(2025)
AGATATCTGGGCGTCGAACTTGAAGACGCTCTAGCGATCGCCGAAGCCATTGAAATCTAGTGCAGTTGGGTCGCTTTCGCAGGCGGCCCAAACCGGCCCTTGCCGTTGTCGTCAAGAGCTGCGGCGCAGCTTCACCAGACCAGACATTCGCTGCGGCTGCAAAATTGAGCGCACGGCGAACTGGTGGTCTGCGGACAAAGCGGCCACTGTATCGGGCGTCACCAAAGGCTGTTTTATTGCTCCGGGGTTAAATCGCGGACGACACGAAACCCATTCCAAGGCGCCCAGTAATCACTCGAAATGGCAACGCGTCGGGCGGGTCTTGCTAACTCTACCGGCCCGGCATACGCACCTCCCTTTATCGAACGCTTACAATCGGGACGGTCTGCATCTACTGCCAAGTATTGACTGGACGTTTCTAAGCCGCGATGCGGTCCTTCTCCGCAGGAACTTGTGAATTCACCGGCGTTACCGGACATATGCCGGAGCCCCCAATCATTTGCCGCATCGAGATTGTCTACCGGCAAAAGTTCTCTGGCACTTCCAAAATCAAGTTTCCAAACACGTTCACCATCCACATCTTCGAAGCGGTAGTTTAGAAAATTGGCCTGTTCTAATGTCAGAGTGTCGCCTTGCGCATACCTTGTTGTTGTGCCGGCCCGTGCTGCGTATTCCCATTCCGCTTCAGTCGGAACCCTGTAGACATTTGCCCCCACCTTTTTGTTGAGCCACGACGTGTAATCAAGCATCTCATAATAAGTCATGCCAGTCATTGGGCTGCGTGGATGGGTTGCATGTGGTCCCTTGGGAAGGCGAAACCTAACGCGTGTATCTGGATTTGGAGTACAATCCACGGCGCTCTCACACGAAGAGTATTTATAGCGCGGAAGGTCCTTTTGTCCCATCTCGCAGCCACCGTCTTCAACGCAAGCTGCCCATTCTTCGCGCGTAACTTCGTTGCGTCCCATAGCGATAGGCAGATCAATAGTAACCTGATGGATGGGCACTTCGTGCAGAAACGGATTGACAGAATACTGGGGGTCATCCTGTTGGACGACGTTTCCACTTGCATAATATTGTCTTAGACCCTCTTCAGGTCGATCTGGATCGATGCCAAGGTTGGTAAAGGACTGTCTGAGCTTCAATTCGTAGTCAGATGGGTCGAGTTTCGTGGTTAAATAGGTATTTGTGGTTAAATATCCGCTTAACTGCGCAGCATTCGCCTCTCGGACCGTTGAGCCCATTTGAAACTCACCCAGCGGTAGAACGATCATCTCCGGGCAAACATCACAGTCTTGAAAAACGTCGAGGGTGTTCACCCTTTCGCCGTTCGCGGTGACATAAACTTCTTCAGCAGATGCAACGTCTCCAAACATTAAAAGAATTATCAGCCCCACGACAGCAAGTGTACTACACATCAATTGTTCCCAAAATTAGGTCTGGTTGTTCTGTGCATACGAAAACTGGCGTGCGCTTCAAAGCCGACATTCTCTTTTTTGAAGCATATGTTGCTTTGGGCTCTTCGAGGCCATCGGATGCATTGCAGCATCAGCCGAAAGTTCAGTCTGAGGGATTGTTGCGGACGGCCCTGAACTGCCGTTCACCGACACATGTCGCCGCTGCGGTGCGGCCCGTAGAACCGGCCATTCGCTGCAGGCGCAAATTCTCAGGACGCACGGACTCACAGTCAGCGGACAAAGCTGACTCTGCAGGTCTGGCTACGAGTTCCCTTCCTAGCAATAAATTCCGTAGGCTCTATCATGCTGGCTTTGCCCCACTGTCGAAGGAAACAACATGTTGCGTTCAATGCTAATCCCCGCAGTTCTTATTGCACCTCATTGTCTGACTGCTGCAGAGAAAGTGTCGGTAACGAACTTCTATGTCGTCAACCAAGAGCAAATTTCCGCGGGCGAGGACGTGTTCTGGAAAGAGGACAACTATGGGACTTATACCGTTGACGAGGGACCAATCGATCCTGGGTTTGTCCGGTGCGTTGGCTCGGGTTTCGGCGGACCCAGCGGTGTCAGTGGCGGTGGCGTCTGCGTTTATGGTGAAGAAGAAGACACGTTCACCATGAGATGGGAGGTTGTTGCCTTCGGCGTCAACAACTGGCGGATCGTTTCCTCGACCGGCAAATACTCGGGGATGACTGGAAGTGGAACGACCAAAACACGTGTGGCGTCAAAATTCCTGGCGCTACCGCACCGTATTTCTGACTGGGAAGGCGAGGTTGCCTTGCCCGCTAGGGATTGAAACTCGAACTGAAAAGGTCGGGGATGATGGTGATTTGAAAGGTTGGCAAAGCCCGCATTGGGCTCTCGCCGGACCTACACCGCCAGACGTTTGGGAGGACGTAGCGCAGCGCTTTTCGACAGTTTGTCAAAGCTCCGCATTTGGAGCACTGGTGATAGTTTGATGTCTCAACTGCTTTCACCATCTTTGTGGCAGACAACCTCGAGCTTAATGCCGTGTGGGTCGAGCCAATAGGCCGCATAGTGGATCCCGTATTGAGGAAACTCCTGGGGTTCGTCCAGAATATGTGACTTCCGCGAGAGTGCCCAATTGTACGCCTCATGCACGATCTCACGCTTTTCCACCGAGAATGCCAGGTGCTGTAGCCCGGTAGCGTGGCGCAAATAGTGCCCATCGTCCCTCGCCTGGTAGAAGAACAGCTGCGTCCCGAGTTTCCCATCCGGTCCGTAGTTGAATGCCGGTTCGGTTTTGAACCACTCCTTGAGGCCAAGGATCGGCATTAGCTCATCATAGTAGGCCTTCGCCGCCGCAAGATCCGGCACCGCGATGCCGATATGATCTATGAATCCCGTTCTGGGCATGACTGCTCTCCAGTTCTTAGAGCCTCATGGCCCCTACCTTAGCTGTGATCAGCCAGCTGATTTGTGCTCTTGGTTTCGACATCGAGGCTACAATGATTACTCTCTACGATGCAAAATTCGAAAAGCTAGTGCTCGTTCCCGACCCTGGTTGCGTGGCTGACATCGTGTTGCACTCCGTTTATTACGCCAGCCTGTTGCTTACCTCGACCAAATTGTCATCTGGATCGCGGAAGTACACGGACATAAGCCTGCCGACGGCGCCCAGTTTCTCAGAAGGACCTTCCACGATAGTGACGTCATGCGCGCGAAGCGTCGCGGTGATTTCCTCAATTGGTGTGTCGGTCAGTAGGCAGAAATTACCGCTTCCCGGAACGGTTTTATTCGCCAGATCCGGTGCTGTGCCCACACCTTGAAGACTGATTTTGTTTGAACCGAAGTGTAGGGACCATTTGCCGGGGCGTTCCTCTCGCGGGGTCATGCCTAACACTTGTTGATAGAACTCAAGCGTTACGTCGACATTATGAACGCAGAGAACGATGTGATCGAAGCCGTGGATGTTCATGGACAAAGCATACCTTTGGTCAGTTTCCCTGCAAGAGGTGAGCACCGTGATGTCGATCAGACCAAGCTGTCCGACCAAGCGGTTTTGAATTTGCTCGTTTGTCAGAGTTTCAATTGTCTTGCTCAGTATCCAAACATTTCCGAAAGGATCGCGGACGCGGCCCTCTCGCTTACCAGGAGGTCGGTCCTCGATTTCGATGACAACTTCCCCGCCGAGGTCCGTCATCGCCATGGTGATTTCATCCCGGATTTGCGAAACTCGGAGCTGACGCAGCATAAGCCCCTGCCCTGTTTTTCGAGACATTTTCAACGGCCCATTCCGGACACTGAGCACCCAGGCAAGATTCTGCGGTCGCAGCCCGCTTTGCGGTCATTCGCTGCAAGCGCAAAATCTGGTCTGGTTCGAATTCACAGATCGCAGGACTAAGCCGCCACTCGCCGCACCGTCCACTAAGAAGCGCTCCGCGAACTTTGCGGACCCTGGAACAGCCTTTGACACAACAATTTGGAACGCCGCGGTTAACCGCGTGCACACCAGCATTGATTTCGAAAAGGTCCCAATGCCATCATCTTCTAAAAGTAGGAGGGGATTAGATGTGGAAACCAATCATATTTGCTTTTTTGATTGTCGTGACTGGTGCCGCTGCGGCTATGTCGCACGATGTGCGGGATCCAGCGACTTTGCAAAAACCGCTTATTCAGGACTTGCTAACCGAGTCGCTCAAAAGCACTGAGGGCTTGGAGGTTGTCGTGAGCCATGTTGCCCTACCACCAAACCTCACTTTACCAATGCATTGGCATCCCGGTGAAGAATTTGCCTACATTCTGCAGGGCAGCGTCACCCTCATCCTAGACGGCGAAGGCGAACAAGAAGCTTTTTCAGGTGACGTAGGCATCGTTCCGTTGAAAAAAGTGCACACCGCTCGCTCAGGGGACGAAGGGGCAACCATTTTGGTGTTCCGTGTCCATGAGGAGGGCCAGCCAGGCAGAGTTTTGGTCAGCAACTGATTTTCAAGACAAAGGCGAAATATCCTTTACCGAATGCATGGTTGTCGGAACCGGGGGGGTGCCGTTTGTCTTCACACTTGCAACCCTGCTTTTTTCCACCCGCTGCGCCAGCGATCAGCGCAGGTTGGAATAGAGAATAATGGTAAACGTGTTGTCTCGGTTATCGAAGCCGCATTCGGAGCGATTTCGTTCAATTTGACAGCCGCTGTTTTTGCCGCATCTATGTCATCGAGCTCAGCGAGCGAGGCAATCAGCATCAGGTGGCTCATCAGGAAGGTTGCACGCACAGACAAGGCTTCGCGACAGGCCTGCGCGGCTTCCTCATAACGTCCCAAGTGAAACAAGGCGGCACCCTGTCCCATGAAAGCGGCGTGCCGCAATGGATCACCTGGGCTGAGTTCGACAGACCGGACTGCATGTTCCAGCGCCTTGTCAGGGCGATTCAGCAAATAAAGATTTGCAGCGGCGAGCATGTGGACCGTCGCCGCGTTGGGATTTTCCGACAATGCTTCCTTAAAGGCTGTCCGCGCGCGGGACAGGTCTTGTGCCAGCATAGAGATCGAATGTGCGGCATAAGCCTTTGCAATGCCGTCCGCGCGATCGCTCCGCAGCACCTGCTCTGCGGCCGCGACAGCTGACTTGGGTCCCTGATCTACAGGTTCCAAACCTTGCACAAGACGTTGGATATGAAGCCATGCTAGCAAGCCCGCTGCGGAGGCGTATTCCGGATCTCGATCCAAAGCCAGTTTTGTCAGTCGTATTGCCTCTATGTTGTCTTGGTCAGTCAGCAAGTGGAAATGTGATAAAGCTCGGAGGTAGAGCTCGTATGCCTGTAAGTCCTTGGTGGGTTTTGCACGCGCACGATTTGTTTCAGCGTGCCGCACCGATGGTTCAATAGCTGTAACTACGTCTTCGGTGACTTGATCTTGAAGATCAAAGATGTCGTCGAGCACACCGTCAAAGCGGTCCGCCCACAAATGGCTCCCATTTTCGGTATCTATGAGCTGTCCCGTGATGCGGACGCGCTGCCCGGAACGCCGAACGGAGCCTTCCAGTACATACCGAACCCCTAAGTCGCGGCCCACGTCGCGGATGTCCGTGCTTTTCCCCTTATAAGCAAAAGAAGAATTTCGTGCGACGACCATCAACCAACGAAACCGAGATAGCTCAGTTATGATGTCTTCCGTTATGCCATCGGCAAAGAACTCCTGCTCCGGATCACCCGACATATTGTCGAATGGGAGCACTGCGATTCCCGGCCTCACATCCGCTTTGATCGCGAGATTGGCTTTCGTACCCTTTGGCCAACACCAGATTCCAACATGCCGCGTGATGTTTTTCAGTTCGGTTTGCTCTCCGCCGTCGAATAATCCCGCATCGTTACGGTCAAGGCTGTTATGTGACGTATCCGAAAAGAGCACTTGTCCCGGCTTCGCGAGAGCCTCCAGACGCGCCGCAACATTGATGCCGTCGCCGAAAATGTCATCGCCATCGGTTACCACTTCCCCTGTGTGAACCCCGATGCGCAGTTTGATGTGGTCAGGTTTGAGGGCGGACTGAACTGCAATCGCGCAAGCTGCTGCTTCAGATGGTGATTGAAACTCGACGATCCAGCCGTCGCCCATGCTTTTGATCAGTGAACCATTGGTATCTTCCACGATCGGGAGAAACGTGTCCTCGCGGAAGGTCTTTAATGCAGCGACTGTGCCAGTACGGTCCTGATCCATCAGCCCGGAATAGCCCACAATGTCGGCGGCCAATACCGTCGTGAGACGTCTTCCCATTCACCCCTCCTCTTTGCAATGAAGTTAGCTCGGTGGGTTGCTTCTGTCAGCCCATTCGTCAGATTTTGAAAAGCCTTAATGAATAGAAAGCACAGGTACAGGCATACACGCACAACTAAAAAGGTAATGCTCAAATACCTGTCGCGCATTCAGCAAACGGTCACCTTCATATCCGCGGAGTTAGTTACTTGCGTTTCTTTAGCTGCCAATGTTCGTGGCAAAGCAATTCCGCTTTGGGCTCATCGCGGACCTTGGAGGCAGCGCGGCATGCTGTGATAAAATTTTCCAGTCAACGTTGGGTTGTCGTTGTGGGCGGGCATGGCGGATCGGAGGATCAACCATGGAAACACCAAACTTACCTGCCATTCGTGCTCTTCGCCCAGCCTGGAACAAAGGACGCATCGTCGGCCAGAAGCGACCGCTGAAACCAAAACATGTCTGGGCAATCCGAGTTCGCCTCGAGCTTGCCGAAAATCATCGCGATCTTGCGCTCTTCAACATGGCAATCGACAGTAAGCTTCGCGGCTGCGATCTGGTGAAGATGAAGGTCGCCGATGTCATGTCATCGGGTCAGATTAAGGAACGGGCTTCGGTCCTTCAAAGCAAGACGCAGAAACCCGTGCGCTTTGAGATATCAGAGGGCACACGTGCCTCTGTTGAGAAGTGGATGGAAGATGAGCTGATGGTCGGTTCGGAGTACCTTTGGCCCGGCCGATTTCATGAACGCCTGTACATCTCGACACGCCAATATGCACGGATTGTCCGCGATTGGGTCACGTCGATCGGCCTCGAAGCAAGCGCCTACGGCACCCATTCCATGAGGAGAACCAAGGTCACTCAGATCTACAAGAAGACCGGAAACCTACGCGCTGTTCAGCTTCTGCTTGGCCATACTAAGATGGACAGTACAGTCCGGTATCTCGGCGTCGAACTCGAGGATGCCCTAGCAATCGCCGAAGCGATAGAGATCTAAAATCAACGGGCCGCTCTCGCGGGCGGCCCTAACCGGATGAGGTGGGTGGCTCCTGCTCCACCGGCATCGAATGTGCCAAAGTGCAGTTGTCATCGACTGCTAGGAAAGGAGCCA
>NZ_JBQFZU010000063.1:0-6761 GCF_056542405.1 Ruegeria sp. AD11(2025)
AGGAACTGGGCGAGCCCTTCCGTCGTGACGCGATGAAAAAACCGGTCGCAGTCGCCGGTATCAGCGAAAACGACATGACACCACAGGCCGGGGTCGCCTAAGCAGATGTCAAACCCGGGCCTAATCGGGCCCGGGTTCCATTGAGCTTTCCGGCCAGGAGGGCGCAATTTTCGCACAAAGGAAACATGATGCAGGCGTTAAATGCATCCCGGATGCCCCTGTCGTGGGCGCAAGATTTCGTTCGCAAGAACGGCCATGGATTTCTGATTTCCGTTGTCGTGGCTGTGGCGGCGCAGTTTCTGTCAGAACACTACGGTGCACCGGCAATGCTGATGGCGCTATTGCTTGGCATAGCGTTTCATTTTCTGGCCGAGGAAGACACCGGAAGCTGCAAAGCCGGCATCGATTTTACCGCACGCAGCGTCCTGCGTTTTGGTGTTGCGCTGTTGGGCGCACGTATTTCGGTTGAACTAATGGTCGGCCTGGGGCCGCAACTGATCGCAGTTGTCATCACGGGCGTCATTCTGACAATCCTGTTTGGGTTGCTCGGTGCGCGTTTGCTTGGACGTGGCTGGCGGTTTGGCATTCTGACCGGCGGTTCGGTTGCGATTTGCGGTGCCTCCGCTGCAATGGCGCTGTCCGCCATTTTGCCAAAGAACGAACACTCCGAACGCAATCTGATCTTTACCGTCCTGTCGGTGACTGTCTTGTCCACGGTTGCGATGATCGCCTATCCGATCCTGACTGAAACTTATGATTTCGACGATCAAATCTCGGGCGTATTTTTGGGCGGTACAATTCACGACGTCGCGCAGGTTGTCGGCGCGGGCTTTTCGGTTTCGGACGAAGCCGGTGAAGTCGCGACAATGGTTAAGCTGATCCGCGTTGCCATGCTGGCGCCAGTCGTTCTGGTGATTTCGGCGCTCGTACGCCGATACGCAGAGTTCAGTGAAGGAGAAGGTAAACGACCCCCGATCCTACCATTATTTGTGGTGGGCTTCCTGATCTTCGCCACCCTGAACTCACTGGGCTTCATCCCTGATGTCGTTTCGTCAGCGATGGCCAGCCTAAGCCGTTGGGCATTGCTGGTATCGATCGCAGCGGTTGGGATGAAAACCTCACTCAAACGTATTCTGGATGTGGGGGGGCAGGCCATCGCACTGATCGTTGCTGAGACCGTCTTTATCGCCGTTCTGGTTCTGGCGGGCGTTTACCTCGTGCATTTTTGAAAGGAAATACCATGAAGCCGTTGGAAGAACTGCTCAGGAATGCAGCGCAATCTCAAAAGAAAATTGCCCTGTCAGAAGGGGCTGACCCCCGTGTCGTCGAAGCCGCGCTTGAAGCCAGGAAAAAGGGTGTCGCACGCGTTGTGCTGGTGGGGGACGAAGATGTCATCTTGGGCCAATTCGCATCGTTGAGCGCCCAACCAGATGACGGAATAGAAATCGCAGACCCCGCCTCGTCAGCACATTTTGATGAACTGGCGGCGTTGCGTTTTGAGTTGCGCAAGCACAAAGGCATTACGCAGGAACAGGCCATTGTTGAAACGCGTAAGCCGCATGTATTCGCAGCACTGATGGTGAAGAAAGGACTTGCGGACGGAACCCTTGGCGGTGCTGTGGCAACCACGGCCGAGATCGTGCGAACTGCCATTCAGGTCATCGGTGTGAAACCCGGCGAAAAGCTTGTATCCAGTTTTTTCCTTATGCTGTTCTGCGAAGGTCATCACGTCAAAAAAGGTGCGCATGTCTTTGCGGATAGCGGTCTTGTTGTCGATCCTTCGGCAGAAGAAATGGCTCAGATCGCGTTGGATTCAGCCAATAGTTTCCGGGCGTTGACGCAGGATACTCCGCGTGTTGCGATGTTGTCCTTCTCGACCCGTGGCAGCGCCAGCGGTGCAGCCGTGTCCAAAGTCGTTGAGGCCACAAAACTGGCCAAGAACGCTGCACCCGACCTTCTCATCGACGGTGAACTGCAGTTTGACGCAGCCTTCGTGCCCGAGGTTGCGGCGAAAAAGGCCGAGGATTCACCACTGGGCGGCAACGCAAACATCTTTGTCTTCCCCAACCTCGAAACCGGCAATATTGCTTACAAGATTGCGCAGCGGGTCGGAGGGGCAGTGGCAATTGGTCCGATCATGCAGGGGCTGGACAAGCCCGCCAATGACCTGTCCCGCGGATGCTCAGCAGAGGATATTTTGCACATGATCGCCGTAACTGCCGCCCAAGCCGAAGCAAATGAAACAAAGACGCAACCGAACCCGGAGGTTTCGTGATGAACATACATGTCATCAACCTGTTCGACGAACCCGCAACCCGCAGCGAACGCCGCCTTTCCGATCTGCCAGATCGCGTGGTAGAGGGGGATCCCTTCCACAAGGTGGGGATACACTTCACCAGCCCCGACGGAGCACTCTCGGCAGGCACTTGGACATCAACTCCTGGAAAATGGCACGCGTTCACGGACAAGGATGAGTATTGCTATATCGTTGATGGGCATTGCGCCTTGATTCACAAAGACGGGACGCGGCAGGATTTTCGCACCGGAGACAGCTTCATGATCCCAAACGGCTTTCAAGGCTACTGGGAAGTTGTCGAGACAACGACAAAGCACTTTGTCATTCGGGATTTGTCTGAGTAACAAAAATGGTTCTGAAGGTGTCGAGGTTCCGGTCAATTGGGCGGGCCTTTCAGGATTCCCGAGCCTTCGGCAACGCCCGTTGCTTCTTGGATAGTAGGCTCTTCACTTCGACATTCCGATAGGACCCTCATAGTAACTTAGTTGGCCATTATTACGTATGGTGGCGAGGCTTTGACGCGCCCGGGGTGTTCGAGGAACACGCAAAACACACCATCATCAAACCTCGGTTTCGACCGATGCTCGGGTGATCTGAAAGGGCCAGTTCGGAGTCAGAACCGGTCAATTCAAACTGTTTCCCGCGTTAGCCGAAAAAACTTCGTGAGCCTCGATACAAGTTCACGTTTCGAAAAAGCCTGCGACAATGCCCCCTTTACTCTCCGTTCGGTCCAACCCCGAAACGGAAGGCAAAGTACGATTTCACGTTGGTCAAAAGGGTTTGGGTACAGAAGATAGATTCGTCCTCGTGTACTGCGGCGACACATGTTTCAACGATCACGTCGACCCAATAGTTGGAGGCGTTGAAGCTTTACGTTGGGAATTGATTGACTACGCTCGCAGGACATACACCATTGCTGGTTTGACCACTGTCGGCGAGAGCTGTCAGTTGCTCGTCCGACCCGGACCAATCGCTTCTGAAGAAGCTTCCACCAAGTGCATAATTCTTAGTCGTGCCGTAGGAAACAACCTAGGATGAGCCTGCCTGCAGGTCGACTGATGTCGAAAGGGTGCCGACCTGCCAACCACTTTCACCGGGGTCGGACTGCACCATGACACAGGCAAGTTTGGTGCCAACGTCGACACACAGGTTCAGTTCGCGCACATCTGTGTCATCTGCGTCAACCGCGTCAACTGCGCCGCCGTAATAGCGCAGACCGGGGACTTGCCCTTCAGAAGCAACAGTGAACTTAACTCCCAAATCATTATCGGTCGGGTCGAATGTCACTAGCTGATCTGGCGAGTCTGTCGGACAAAACAGTGTTGAAACCGTTGAGCCACTCTCGCCCACGACCTCAGTTATGGTGAATGTGGCCACTAGCTCGACAGCCGGGTTGAACGCATTTGCGTCCGCCTCTCCGGCGATAGCAAATACAAAGGTGTTCGCGTCCGGATTACTGGCTGTAAAGGTGGCCGTAATCGCTGGTCAAATAACTCTTAGAAACCCCGTGGTTCTGAGTTGTGTCATAGGACACCACAAACCGCTCACCATCGGATGCGTTTTTCGGTGTTGCCGGATCGACGGTCTGCCATCCTGTTTCGCTTGGTGCGGAAGTAACCGTTTTGGATGACATCGGAAGATCGGCATCCGCTGCGTCTCAGTAGTGTTTTGGCTCTGTCACCTGGCCGACATGCCCGTCATCAGAGTCTTAGGTCTGTCGCATCCTCACGTCCTTCGATCAGATCGTTAGCTCGGCTTATGTGATTCTGTCCGCTGCGGATGAGTTGCAGGACAAGTAGCCGTGGCCGACCGAGCTTTGGCCGACAGGTTTCACCGGTTTGAAGATCATCTACTGGTATTGGTTTTATCTCAATACGTTCTTGGGTTACTATAGCCGATACATCATTGCCTCAAAGCCTTGTACGACGATGAAGACCGAGGTTGTGACAGAAACGCAGGGCCTCGCGTTAAAGGCGCCGGGTTGTTATCAGGCAACCGTACTGCATAAACAGCGTCCGCTCAGCGACAACCTGTCCACCTACATTTCCGGCGAACTGTCCGATAGGCGAATAGGTTCACAAATGGATCACGCGTGTGGCGCGCCAGATCATCCGCAGACGCAAGGCAAGGTCAAGCGTTGCAGTTACTGTCGATACCACGACAGCCTGCAAAACCTTACATCTTCTAAGGTCTGCTTTGGACCAGGCCAGAATACTTTGAAAAAACGAGAAAGGATCAAGCGAAAGACCATCGAGGCCCAGCTCTTACTTCACCGCAGATCCGCCGCACCATCAATGCAACCTGATGAGCCAAACCCCCTTTGGTCAAATCAACCTAAACTGTCCTGTTGAAGCTGACGCTAAACCGCTGTTGGTCACTCTTTCTCACTACGTGACCATTCGCGGTGTGGTCATCTCCTCTGGTCAGGTCGTAGCGCAAGTCGATCCAGAGCCTGCTCAGTGGCCGGAAGGGGGCATTGTTAGGGATAACTAGGTTAAGAACCGCTACCTTGTCGGGACAGGGAGGTCGTGCCGCAGCTTGATCCCAAGCTGGCGGAGATCAATCGGGATATCTTACACGGTGTCCTGACCGGGCTGACAGCGCGCAAGGTTTGGCGAGAGAATGAACGACTGAAACTGGGCGAGATACAGCCGATCGAAACCGAGGTCGCGCTTGAACCGGCGGCGGTGCAGAGGCAGTTGCAAGGTCAGAACGAGGCTTTTAAGTCCCGACGCGCCGTCTTGGAAGGGCGCTAGGCACATTTCAGAGAGCAGATCCAACAGCAACAAGCTCAAATCGACGGCATTATGGCACAATTTGATGCCACTAAGGATCGGGTTGTCCTTGTCGATCGGGAGGTAGGCAATGTCTGCACCCTGTTTGATCAGGGTCTCGTGCACGAGAGCCTATTGTTAGAACTATAAGGCGGGCGGACCGAATTGCGGTGCATCAGTATGACCTGACAGGTATGCGCAACGCGATTCAAGACTCAGAACTTAAGATCAACTAGGCCAGCCAGGAATTCCAGGACTACGTGGTGCTCAAGCTGCGCCAGGATTCGGTTCCCTACATTCGATCAACGCTCGCCCCCGGAACTTTATGGCACGGTGTCTGGCGTGTCCCCGGACAGAGTCGAAGATCTGGAAACAGATCGCCATTTCCATTGGGTAGAAGTCACGTTTCCACCCGAAGAACTGGTCCGCTTAGGACTGTGCGAGCTTATACCGGGTATGCCGGTCAAAGCGTTTTTGAACACAAGAACCCCTTTGGTTCTGTGCTTCCCTCTCAAAACACTGACGGATCAATTAAAGCATGTCTTTCTGGAAAGCTGATCGGTGTTCGCTCAATCCTTCTTTCGCCAAGTTCGGCCAAAGGCCAAAAAAGTGTTTTGGGCTTCTTAAGGGATAGCGCGCAGTGAATTCTTCACATGCGTTTTTATGGGGGGCGGTTCAGGCCGATCGCTTCCGTTGGTAGTTTCCAAATCGACTCAAATGCTGTGGTTTTGGCTTGTTGGCGGAAAAGACACTCTACTCGCAAAATTTGCATTTTTTCATCCAATGTGCATTTCTTTTTCCATACTATGCTGCAACGCTGCTTGGTCCCGAAGGTTCCTTTGATGAAGAACTCGCCAATGAAAACACAGGTTGTGCCAGTGAAGGTGCCTGAGGCGTTGAAGGGTAAAAGGGCCGGTCTATTCTTCCTGCTGAACCAACTCGAACTTCGAAAAAGTCAGGCCAAATCAGTTGCCTCATCGGATGTTGCGCCTTTAAAAGCACCCTTTCAAATGGCTTCAGAACTTGAGCCGCAGAAGCCGTTTCTACTGACCGACGAGTTTATCTTTTCTTAGTCGAATTCCTGCATTTCACTGGTTTTTGCAAGGGTCTGAACGTGCTAAGTTGTCTTGATGATCGCTGGGAACTCGGACAACCAGGCTGACGGGTTGTTTGAAAGAACAGATTCCGGGCGCGATTTGGGCCTTTCAGATCATGTCTAGCGGTGGGTTTTGGGCAGGAAACCCAACAAGGGCGGCCGCACTTACGCCACGAGCTATGGATCGCTTTCAACGTCATCAGGCACGAAAAAACTCGCTTCGGGTGCCCGTCCGGAAGGAATGAAGAGGGCCTGCCGCCGTTTTCCCGAATTAGCGAACTTAAGGACCGAACCCTCATGTCCCCGTAATCGGAATGCGAAAACACGGCCGATTCCGCCGGAGCCGCCCACCGAATCTGCGAAGGAAAAGCGTGCGAACCTCGTTCTGGCGTCTCGGACTTGCCTGAGGAATATTGCCCATGAAAACTGTCGATGCATATCGGTCCATTCAAAGCCCACAGCCAGTTATTGGATGGCCGCGACACTGAAGGATGACGGCCTGAACTTAGGCTCAGGACCCATTGATTTCCGTATAGCGGCGTGATTCACGGTTCGAAAACGAGCGGTGAACATGTCTGATCTTTTCTGGCTTACA
>NZ_JBQFZU010000064.1:0-6145 GCF_056542405.1 Ruegeria sp. AD11(2025)
CGCGATGGAAGACGGCCTGCGTTTCGCCATCCGCGAAGGCGGCCGCACCGTCGGCGCCGGCGTCGTGTCGAAAATCATCGAGTAAGACGCGCAAGCCGCGCCTGGCTGCGGCAGGCGATTTTCCAACGGAAAATCTGCCAAGCGCAACGCGGTGACGAAAAAGAAGGCCGCCCCAAGGGGGCGGCTTTTTTTGGTTGAGAGCACCGGTTCCAAGGTGCGCCAAAACGGTGCTGCTTGTGTAAGATGGCCCTACAAGCAATATTTGAACTTCTATGGAAAATTATCTTTTTCTGTCTTTTATTCTTCTGGGCTCGGGCATTGCCATTGTCCCCGTCGCCGTCTGGCTTGGCCTAGGTTCCGTGCTGGGTTTCCTGATTGCGGGAATGCTCCTTGGCCCCGCCTTGTCAATTCTAAGTGTCGATGTCGGGAGCCTTGAGCAGTTTGCCGAGTTTGGCGTCGTCATGATGCTGTTCTTGATTGGTCTGGAGCTGGCGCCAAAAAAGCTTTGGGATTTGCGCAAAAGGCTTTTGGGGCTAGGTGGCTTGCAACTGGGTTGCACGTCGCTTGCAATCATGGGCTTGGCTATGGCGCTTGGTCAACCGTGGCAGGCGGCCCTGACCATTGGGTTGATTTTTTCATTGTCCTCTACGGCCATCGTGCTGCAATCACTGCATGAAAAGGGTCTGCTGATGGGCAGCGGAGGGCAGTCAAGTTTCTTGGTTCTACTGATGCAGGATATTGCCGTGATCCCAATTCTGGCCTTGCTGCCGTTGTTGGCGGTGCCGGACCTTGCCGCGATGGGGGCTAGTTCGGTCAGCCACGGCCCCACGACAAGCACCGGGCTTTCACTGAATCTTGTTCAGGACTTGCCCGAGTGGCTGCGGGCGACTGTCACGCTTGGTTCGATCATACTGGTCATTGTTGGCGGGTCTTATCTGACCGGGCCTGTGTTCCGGTATGTCGAATCCGCCAATCTGCCCGAGCTTTTGACGGCAATGGCCCTAACCATTGTCGTCGGTGTCGCCGTTCTGATGATGGTCGTTGGTCTGACCCCTGCGCTGGGGGCGTTCATCGCCGGTGTCGTGTTGGCCAACAGCGAGTATAGGCATGCCCTGGAAAAGGAAATCACCCCATTCAAAGGGCTATTTCTGGGATTGTTTTTTGTAAGTGTCGGTGCCTCGGTAAACTTTGGCTTGATGTTGAAACATGTGGGTTTGATTCTCTCGCTGACCCTTGGCGTGATGATTATCAAAGCTGCGGTTTTGTTGGTTATTGGGCGGCTGTTTGGTGTCACCGGTGCGAATAACTGGCTGTTTGCTCTGGGGATGGCGCAGGCCGGAGAGTTCGGGTTTGTGCTGTTATCCTTCTCGGTCGCAACACATGTGATGAGCTCTGATCTGGCGAACACTTTGATTATTGTTGTTGCCTTGTCGATGGTGTTGACGCCGCTGTTTTTTGTGTTTTACGACAAGGTTATTGCACCGCGGTATGCGCCAGTCCGGCCATCAGAGAACTAATGGCAACGAGATGGTCATGCCCGGCGACAACGTGTCGTTCGGCGTTGAGCTGATCGCACCGATCGCGATGGAGCAGGGCCTGCGCTTCGCCATCCGCGAAGGCGGCCGCACCGTCGGCGCCGGCGTTGTTTCCAAAATTATCGAACAATTTTGGAAAGCGGTGGGCGGCAGTTGCTCCGAAGGAGCAATGAGAGCCCACTCGGTTGAACTAAGGAAGGCCGTCCCACATGGGGCGGCTTTTTTGCGGTCAATTATATGATTGGAAATTCGGCGCGGGCTATTTTAAGCTGCTGATACTTATCAATATTCACCTATTAGTTGTGACGCTCATTTTGCGTCGTCAGAGTCCGTTGAATGAAACAGAAATTCATAATCTTGAGTTTAGCTTTGATCACTCTCATCGCTGTTTTGGTCCATGGCGAAAGAGGTGCCAAAGAGAGCGAAGAGATTGCGGCGATGCGGAAACAAAAGGCGCAACGCGAAATCGATCCTCGCGTGCAGCGATACATTGATCGAAGGAAGCGTTGCCCAAATGCAAATGAGAGCTTTGGTTGGATTTGTGGAAACATAGTGCGTTTCCCCGGCGCGCATTTCTCTGAAGTGTGCACGACACAAAAAGTTCCGTTCTTTTCCGGGAGCCTTGCTCTGCCCAACCAACCGTCCTTTCTGGGGCACAGCTTCGGTCAGAAGTTCCAACTTCCTTTGGACCCGCTCGTTCCTTGCGATGTAGGCTGGCCGGAGGAAACACATGAATGTGCGGGAATTGGGTTAAGTCCTGCAGAAGAATTGAGTTTCGGATATTTTGGTGAGGTGCCGCCAGCTCCCTTGGCCAATGACTTTTTGCCGCCCCCATACGAATTGAAGCACACTCAAGCACCGGATGCATTTGCCGAACTGGATGGCCGACCGGTGGCACTCTTCTATACTGAATGGATCGGCAAGAAGCCCGGAGCCGCTCCAGATCAATGTACACTGCAAATTAAGAAGTTGGACTGGAGAATGAGTATTAGCCTTTCTCTTCCATGCGCAGAAATGAAGGATTGGAAACTGCATATTCGAGCGGCGATTTCAGCAGTTGAAGATGGCACAATCTCGCGCGACCCTGGGGCCAGTTGCGATGTTCCACCGGAAGAAGTTGTGCTCCTCATCAACAAGTTCTCCTCTGGAACTATGGATCAGTTTCCTAAATGGCTGGATTTATACGGCTACTGAAACTGTCAACAATACCCCTTGCCAAACCCCACCAACCCCACTACTACGCGCGAGTTCTCAGTAAGAACATCAAGGCGGGGTGATTCCCGCCTTTTGGGTTCGATGAGGGTTGGCGATGCGCGCTTGTCCTCCTCTCAACCTCAACGCCTGATAAAAGGCTGTTAATATGCAAAGCCAAAATATCCGTATTCGGCTGAAGGCATTTGACTATCGCGTTCTGGATGCCAGCACGCAAGAGATTGTCAACACTGCCAAGCGGACCGGCGCGAACGTGCGCGGCCCGATCCCGCTGCCGAACAAGATTGAGAAGTTCACGGTTCTCCGTGGCCCTCACGTTGACAAGAAATCCCGCGACCAGTTCGAGATCCGTACGCACAAGCGTCTGCTCGACATCGTTGATCCGACCCCCCAGACCGTTGACGCGCTGATGAAGCTCGACCTCGCTGCTGGTGTGGACGTCGAGATCAAGCTGCAGTCGTAAGATCGGAGGGTATTATTTATGCGCTCTGGTATTATCGCAAAAAAAGTTGGCATGACCCGCCTGTTCATGGAAGACGGCAAGCAGATCCCTGTGACCGTTCTTCACCTGGACAACCTGCAGGTTGTTGCACAGCGTACCGCTGACAAAGACGGCTACACCGCCGTTCAGCTGGGCGCCGGTGCTGCCAAGGCAAAACGCACCTCGAAGGCCATGCGCGGTCACTACGCCGCTGCCAAGGTCGAGCCCAAGCGTAAGCTGGCCGAGTTCCGCGTCTCTGAAGATGGCCTGATCGATGTGGGCGCCGAGATTTCGGCAGAACACTTCCTGGAAGGTCAGAAAGTTGACGTTTCGGGTACCTCGATCGGTAAAGGCTTTGCCGGTGCAATGAAGCGTCACAACTTCGGTGGTCTGCGCGCCTCGCACGGTGTTTCGATCAGCCACCGTTCGCACGGTTCGACCGGTCAGTGTCAGGATCCGGGCAAGGTGTTCAAAGGCAAGAAGATGGCCGGTCACATGGGTGCTGCCCGTGTTACCACCCAGAACCTGGAAGTCGTCAAAACCGACGCCGACCGTGGTCTGGTCTTCATCAAAGGCGCCGTTCCCGGACCGAAATCAGGTTGGGTCACTGTCAAGGACGCCGTCAAGAAGAAAGCACCGGAAGGCCTGCCTTTCCCGGCTGCTGTGAAATCGGCTGCAACCGAAGCACCTGCGGAAGAAGCACCCGCGAAAGGTGGTGAAGCATGAAACTTGATGTAATCAAACTGGACGGTGGCAAAGCCGGCGACATCGAGCTGAACGCCGATCTGTTCGGCCTCGAGCCGCGCGCGGACATCCTGCACCGTGTGGTCCGTTGGCAGCGCAACAACGCGCAGGCCGGCACCCACAAGGTCAAGACCCGTCGCGAGACCAGCTACTCGACCAAGAAGATCTACCGCCAGAAGGGCACCGGTGGCGCTCGTCACGGTGACCGTAATGCGCCGATCTTCCGTGGTGGTGGTATCTACAAAGGCCCCGTGGTGCGTTCGCATGGTCATGACCTGCCGAAAAAGTTCCGCAAGCTTGGCCTGCGCCACGCTCTGTCGGCCAAAGCCAAAGCAGGTGAACTGGTTGTGATCGAGAACGCCGAAGCCGAAGGCAAGACCGCCGCTCTGGCCAAACAGGTTGCAAACCTGGGCTGGAAACGCGCTCTGGTCATCGACGGCGCGACCGTGAACGAAGGGTTCCTGAAAGCGTCCAAGAACATCGAAGGTCTGGATATCCTGCCGTCGATGGGCGCAAACGTTTATGACATCCTCAAGCGTGACACCCTGGTGCTCACCAAAGCGGCTGTCGAAGCACTGGAGGCTCGTCTGAAATGAGCGCGAAGGCAGAACACTACGACGTGATCCGCAAGCCGATCATCACCGAAAAGTCGACCATGGCGTCCGAAAATGGCGCGGTTGTCTTTGAAGTGGCGATCGACAGCAACAAGCCGCAGATCAAAGAGGCCGTTGAGGCGCTGTTTGGTGTGAAGGTCAAAGCTGTGAACACCACCGTGACCAAAGGCAAGGTCAAGCGGTTCCGCGGCCAGCTGGGCCGTCGGAAAGACGTCAAAAAAGCATATGTGACCCTGGAAGAGGGTAACACCATCGATGTGAGCACCGGTCTTTGATCCGACGCTTACTGCGACTATTCACGGCCTCGGCGGTTCAACCCGCCGGGGCCGATTTCGTTTCAGACCCTGAAACTGTGCGCAAGCAGGTGCTGGAGCAAATGCGAGGTTTCAGCGCCGAACCATATTTTCAGATCGCTGATGAGAAGCTGGGGCTGCTGTCGGTGTTCGATGATCTGAAATACGACCGAGCGGATGTGGACATGGTGTCTCCGGCGATGCGCAAGCATGTGGTCAGCAAGCTCGCCCCGCTTGGGTTTCGTCAGACCTCCGGCACGGTGTTGGAGCACGCCGAGGCCGATATGCGCGTGCACATACCCAAGTTCCACGCCCTCGGCGCGTCGCCCTTCGATATCGCGCGCTATACCGAGAAACGCCCGCAGGACTACTGCCTGCTAACGCCCACGCAGGTGGCCTGTCAGTACGTGGATCACTATGATCTGGACGAGGCCTTGCAACGGATCGAGGGGTTGATTGCGAAACACCCGATCAACCTGCTCAAACTGGCGGATTATCTGGAAGGCAAACCCAAACACGGCGCCTTTCGCGAGGTGCTGGGGCATATCAAGCTCAAGCAGAGGATTGCGGTGGAGTCCGAGCCGCTGTGCCGCAGGCGGTCTTTGGGGTGAGCGCTTGGTTTAGGATTAGGAACTTGTATTTATTGGGGTTCGAGACATAGTTCGGAGAGTTGTTTTGAGGTTCTTATTTTCGATTTGGCCGATATTGTTTGTTGGATTGACCACCAGTCTTCTCGCTCAAGAAGACCAAATAGCGGTCGCCTCTAGAAACGAAGTTTCAGCCGCAGCAAATGAGGTTGCCGAACTCGCATCAGTTCTGGAAGAAGACCTGCTTGCAAGGATTCCTGTCGCCGAAGGTTGGGTTTGCGAAAGAAACTACCAAGAAGAGGCATCCCACGTCGCAGCGCTCCGTGCGATACCCATGGTTTTGCTGAAATGCAGCAAGGGGTATCAGGTGCTTTCTGCGAATTTTGCTCTCGAATCTAGTCATTCAAAGTTGCTTTGTGACGTTATCGAGTCGAAGCAAATGGGGATTGCCGATGGGCGAGTAAAACCTGATCTATTTCGATTCTATGGGAACGGCACGTGGAGCTTGATGCGGGTGTCTGTGGACTTGCAAGGGTGTTATCGAGATGAGCTTGCGTTTTGGGCAAGCGGTTTGCGTGACCAAAACGCGCTAGGGTCAGGACTCATAGCCAATAGATGACGAGTGCTGCGAGGGCGATGGCTGACAGGAAGACCTTCGGGCACCTGTCGTAGCGGGTCG
>NZ_JBQFZU010000065.1:2500-5962 GCF_056542405.1 Ruegeria sp. AD11(2025)
ACTGAAACGAACAGAGTTGTCCAAGTCAAATATACTAACCCGAGCGACCTGCGTTGATCAGCTGCACGGCTGGGAGACCATATGGGGTTGCTCAATTGTCCTCGTCCAAGTGGCGGGGGCGGGAAATGTATGTTTTTGGTTCAGAAGAATGACTGCCTTTAGTTACCAGCTGGGCGGTCTCGATTGATTTGATTACTAGCGCAGCTTCGGTTGTGTGCGGTCAAACGCACTCAAGTAGCCGTAAGGTCGGTAGTGCCAATATCAAGTCTTTCTTTTTCTGGATCAAATCAAGCGCGAGAAGGGCGTTTGGTGAATGCCTTGGCAGCAAGAGGCGATGAAAGACGTGATACTCTGCGATAAGCCATGGGGAGCTGAGAATAAGCTTTGATCCATGGATTTCTGAATGGGGCAACCCACCTGAAAGCTTCATATTGTTATCCCCTCACAACCTGGTTGTGAGATAGATAGTCAATATGGGGTTTAAACAGGTACTTAAGACCTGAATACATAGGGTTTTAAGAGCAAACCCGGGGAACTGAAACATCTAAGTACCCGGAGGAAAGGAAATCAATTGATACTCCCCTAGTAGCGGCGAGCGAACGGGGACCAGCCGAGCCGGATAAGTGACTAGAACACGTTGGGAAGCGTGGCCATAGCGGGTGACAGCCCCGTATAGGAAGCTTTGACGGACGTATTAAGTAGGGCGGAACACGTGAAATTCTGTCTGAAGATCGGAGGACCACCTTCGAAGGCTAAGTACTCCTTGCTGACCGATAGCGAACCAGTACCGTGAGGGAAAGGTGAAAAGCACCCCGACGAGGGGAGTGAAACAGTACCTGAAACCGAACGCCTACAATCAGTCGGAGGCTCCTTGCGAGCTGACGGCGTACCTTTTGTATAATGGGTCATCGACTTGGTCTCACGAGCAAGCTTAAGCCGTTAGGTGTAGGCGTAGCGAAAGCGAGTCTTAATAGGGCGAATGAGTTCGTGGGATCAGACCCGAAACCGAGTGATCTAGGCATGGCCAGGTTGAAGGTAAGGTAACACTTACTGGAGGACCGAACCCACATCCGTTGAAAAGGATCGGGATGAGCTGTGCCTAGGGGTGAAAGGCCAATCAAACTCGGAGATAGCTGGTTCTCTGCGAAATCTATTTAGGTAGAGCGTCATCCGAATACCCCGGGGGGTAGAGCACTGGATGGGTAATGGGGCCCCACAGGCTTACTGATCCTAACCAAACTCCGAATACCCGGGAGTACTAGATGGCAGACACACTGCGGATGCTAACGTCCGTAGTGGAGAGGGAAACAACCCTGACCTACAGCTAAGGCCCCCAATTCATGGCTAAGTGGGAAAGCAGGTGGGACGACCAAAACAACCAGGAGGTTGGCTTAGAAGCAGCCATCCTTTAAAGATAGCGTAACAGCTCACTGGTCTAAATAAGTTGTCCTGCGGCGAAGATGTAACGGGGCTCAAGCCATGAGCCGAAGCTTAGGATGCCGTAAGGCATGGTAGCAGAGCGTAGTGTGACATAGAACTCATCCGTATTTGCATCCACCTGTGAAATATCAGCGGGTGTAATGACGGATCGAGTTCTTTCGATGAAGCCGGCCTGTGAGGGATCCGGTGGAGAGATCACTAGTGAGAATGATGACATGAGTAGCGACAAAGAGTGTGAGAGACACTCTCGCCGAAAGTCCAAGGGTTCCTGCTTAAAGCTAATCTGAGCAGGGTAAGCCGGCCCCTAAGCCGAGGCCGAAAGGCGTAGGCGATGGGAACTAGGTTAATATTCCTAGGCCAGGAGGATGTGACGGATCACAGGTGTAGTTCAATCTTATCGGATTGATTGGGCTGCTGAGTGGTTCCTGGAAATAGCCCTCCATCAGACCGTACCCTAAACCGACACAGGTGGACTGGTAGAGCATACCAAGGCGCTTGAGAGAACGATGTTGAAGGAACTCGGCAAAATACCTCCGTAAGTTCGCGAGAAGGAGGCCCGGTTCCTAGGCAACTAGGGGCTGGGGGCACAAACCAGGGGGTGGCGACTGTTTATTAAAAACACAGGGCTCTGCGAAGTCGCAAGACGACGTATAGGGTCTGACGCCTGCCCGGTGCCTGAAGGTTAAAAGGAGAGGTGAGAGCCTTGAATTGAAGCCCAGGTAAACGGCGGCCGTAACTATAACGGTCCTAAGGTAGCGAAATTCCTTGTCGGGTAAGTTCCGACCTGCACGAATGGCGTAACGACTTCCCCGCTGTCTCCAACATCGACTCAGCGAAATTGAATTGCCTGTCAAGATGCAGGCTTCCCGCGGTTAGACGGAAAGACCCCGTGCACCTTTACTACAGCTTCGCACTGGCATCAGGATTGTGATGTGCAGGATAGGTGGTAGGCTTTGAAGCGGAAACGCAAGTATCCGTGGAGCCTCCCTTGAGATACCACCCTTCGCACTCTTGATGTCTAACCGCGGTCCGTTATCCGGATCCGGGACCCTGCGTGGCGGGTAGTTTGACTGGGGCGGTCGCCTCCTAAAGCGTAACGGAGGCGCGCGAAGGTTGGCTCAGAGCGGTCGGAAATCGCTCGTTGAGTGCAATGGCAGAAGCCAGCCTGACTGCGAGACTGACAAGTCGAGCAGAGTCGAAAGACGGCCATAGTGATCCGGTGGTCCCGAGTGGAAGGGCCATCGCTCAACGGATAAAAGGTACGCCGGGGATAACAGGCTGATACTGCCCAAGAGTCCATATCGACGGCAGTGTTTGGCACCTCGATGTCGGCTCATCTCATCCTGGGGCTGGAGCAGGTCCCAAGGGTACGGCTGTTCGCCGTTTAAAGAGGTACGTGAGCTGGGTTTAGAACGTCGTGAGACAGTTCGGTCCCTATCTGCCGTGGGTGTAGGAGACTTGAGAGGAGTTGCCCCTAGTACGAGAGGACCGGGGTGAACGATCCACTGGTGGACCAGTTGTCGTGCCAACGGCAGTGCTGGGTAGCTATGATCGGACAGGATAACCGCTGAAGGCATCTAAGCGGGAAGCCCCCCTCAAAACAAGGTCTCCCTGAGGGCCGTGGAAGACCACCACGTCAATAGGCCGGAGATGTAAGCGCAGTAATGCGTTCAGTTGACCGGTACTAATCGCCCGATAGGCTTGATTTGATCCAGTAATGGAAAGACAAATCAAAAACATACACCTCAGTAAACATGGATAACTTCGCAGCATCTAGCCGCGATGTTGATTGACATAACAACCGTGCAGGAACGCGCATCCGCTTCGCGAATACGCTGCCTCCTGCGCGTCGCGCTTTTGCTTCGCAAAAGCCGCGACGTGGGCTTTTCCTCGGTTTGGTGGTCATAGCGCAAGTGAAACACCCGGTCCCATCCCGAACCCGGAAGTTAAGCACTGCCGCGCCAATGGTACTTGGGCTTAAGCCCCGGGAGAGTAGGTCACCGCCAAACCTAGAAAAAGCCC
>NZ_JBQFZU010000066.1:0-5817 GCF_056542405.1 Ruegeria sp. AD11(2025)
GCCACACAAACAGGCCGGACAGACGAAGGTACTGACGAAAAATGCCGCAAAATCACGAGTAAACGCTTGCAATGCAGGAGCCACCCACAGAGGACATTTAGCCATGCCAAAAGATGCTGCAATGCAGCCCGTCGAACCTGCCGTTCGCTGCGGGTGCAACTTTGGAGCAAGTTTGACGAGGCCACACAGCTGTCGTTCACTGCAGTTGCAGCACCCAGCACATCGAACGGCAACATTGCGCAGCAAATCATACCTTGCAATTGTTTGTCGCTGCAAAAACTCTCTCTGTTCCAATCTTCAACAGGAAATAAGCGCCTGCGAGCCCCGCAAACTACCGCTTCTTATTGCTGTTCGTAACTGCATTCCAATCTTCCGGCGGTGGATGCTTCAACAAAACTTGGGCGCGGGACATCATGACCACCGAAGCGGGATCTCCGTTTCGTTCTTGATCAGCGGCCTTAAAGGCAGCAACAGCTTTTTCAAACTGCCCTGCTCGATAGTGTGCAAGGCCTTGTTCGTAGGGTTCAATCCACGCAAGCGATCCGTCAATCTCATCCGCCATCGCGATTAGTTCGTAGACCACCAACTCCTTTGTGCGCCCAAATACTGTTAACGTGTCCAGTTCGCGCACCATGATCTTATCAGCCGCTTGGCGCCGGGTTTCTGGGCCAATCAGGATCAGTGTGTCGTAATCCTTGTTGGCTCCCTCTAATCGGCTGGCAACGTTCACCACATCGCCAATTGCAGTGTAATTCAAACGCTGCTCTGACCCTATGTTGCCGACCAGAGCCTCGCCACTATTCAGCCCGATCCTGACGCGCAGGGGGTTGCCAGCGTCGTCTTCAATTCCGGCCTCCTCTACAGCAGCGACAAGGTCCAGTGCCGCGCGACAGGCGTTTTCGGCATGGTTGGTATCCTTGCGCGGCGCGCCCCAGAAGGCCATCACAGCATCGCCCATGAATTTGTCGATAGTTCCCCCATTACGAGTGATGGCAGCAGAGGACGCGTTGAAGAAGGGTTCCATCATTTGGACGATCTTGGGGCCAAGTTTTTCAGACAGACCTGTGAAACCCGTGACATCGCAAAATAGCACGGAAATCTGCTTTATGTCTCCGCCTGGCTGAGTCTTGATGCCCTCGGCAACCAGCATGCGCACCAAGTCGGTAGGTACATACTTGCGGAATGCTGATAGACCTGCAGCCATACTTGCGGTCGCAGCAGAGAGATTTGCAAGCTCAGAGAGATTGGAGGGCCTGCGCGCAATGCGTTCGACATCAAAGCGTTCGATTTTGCTCAGGTCTTCGGCGATATATGCCAACGGGTTTGCGACGACTGTGCGAACCAACCAAATAGCCAATCCGGTGGCAACAACAACCACACCGATCAGAATATAGATCAGGTTTATCAGCGTCTTGTCGATATCCGAAAGAAAGGCAGCTTCAGGGATGACGGTGGCAACGCGCCAGCCGTAGAACCCCAATGGCGTCAGAGCAACCGCGTAGGGCACACCTTCGATGACAACACGCTTAGTCAACGAACCGGAGGCGTTCGCTGTGGGGTCACCCAACAGCTTTTCACCGGCGATCTTTGCGACCTCATAAAGCTCACCCTCACCCATGCGTGCGGGTGTGACCTCATCTGCTTCCGCATCGGGTACAGCGATCACTTTACCATCGGCATCCAGAACAAACGCTGCGCCGAATTCACCGGGCGTAAGAGTCGCCAGAAAACGCGAAAGTCGATCCGTTTCGATCGCCACGGCCAGAACGCCTTGCCGCTTTCGGTTGACGTCTATCGGACCAGCAAATGTGTAGACAGTTTTGTTACTCTCCGGGAGGTCCCGTGCTTCTATCCATCCCGCGGACTCAAGGCCCATAAAGTTTTCAAACCACGCATGTTCGCGTGGATCGTAGGAAGTTTCGGTAAAGGTTCGCTCTTCGAACTGGATGTCTCCTGGAATGAAGATATAACGGTCCTTCCGCAACATCCGTTCACGGATATCCTTGTCGATTTCAATCATCTCAAGCCCGCCGTCACCTAAACGATGTGACGCGAAAAAGTTCCCATCGGGCCAACCGAAGAAAACCCATGAAATATTCGGTTGCGCCTGCAATTGTGATAAGAACACGAACTCTCTCTTGTCGGCTTGTCGCGTCGCGATAACGTTCTGGACAAATATCGTGCGTACGGCCGCCCAAGCGGCTTCGGCCGACCTGAGCGTTACGCCCACCTCTATACGAACGGTGTTTGCAATTTGACTGTTAATCTCGGCTGCGAGCATGCGACTATTGTCGCGCGCTGTTTTCCACCAAAGGGAGTGGACTATAACCGTCGACACGCCGATGGATATAGCAACTAGTATTGATACAGCGATGCCTACGCTAATTCGCACTAAAGCTCCGCAAGTAGCGACATGTGCTTTAGTATTGAGTTGAGACAGTTCGAAGAGCAAAGCTTACTTCGCTTTAATGCTGAAAACTCACGCAACTGTTAAATTCAACAAATAGATCTGCTTGTGAAGCGATTACCGGAGCAAGTTTTCGGCTTTAGTTAATTGCCCAGACCGAGACAAGAATACACACATGTAGCTGTTGCAAGGTATCGACCATTGACCTTCGCGGCTTTAGCGCCTGTTTGGCGAGCGGGCCACCAACCTGCCATTCGCTGCATACGCGAATAGTCTACTGCAAGCGCAAAGCCATAGCCCTCTGCGGCGGCAAAACGCACTGCCAGAGAGCAATTGAACGGGAAATGAAAAAAGCGCGGGCATGATGAGGGTCTCAAGGTTCCGGGTCGGACCGACTGTTTTATAGCTCCTGTTTCGAAACCAATCATTTGCGGAAGCGCGGCATAAAGACGCTAAGCACGGCATTTGGCAAGACCGTTTTGCCCTATGAATTTGCACCGGTGGCGGATTACAGCAATGTGGGCTGCAGCCTCGGCAGCCGAGCAAGGTGCTGAGAGGCCGGAAAGGGCCGTCCACTCCCTGGCCAAAAGAAAATCAAGCTCTGATGCCGAACCTGCACCGACGTCCGTAGAGAGCCCAATTCACAGTCCTGAAGGTATTGGTCCGTAGCGGTTTTCTTCTTCCTGTGTTGGGCGGCTTAGCCAAAAAATCATCAAAATTGCCAGAATCAATTGTACTAGAACTGCAAAAGCTACCCCACCTAGTCCCAGGATAGCTACAGCCGCACCCAACTCTTCAGGGTCGCTGCTTGCATTCCCAGTCGCAGAAAACGCCAAAATACCAACCATCATTCCACCGGTCATTACCAATGACACGGCCAATGGCAGTAACAAGTACCAGCCAGGACGACCCGTATCATGCAAGCGACGCCAACCCGCCGCGAGTAAAGGCAAGAATACTGCAATCGAGAACAGGCTATACAATGGCTGACGGGCTATTCCACCTTCCTGTTCACTGCCAAAAAAGACACTATCCAGCACAGTAAAAACGACGCTGCCGAGTACAACGAACAAGAAAAACCACCAATACTCCGGACGTCGCGCACGACCGCTAAAGGTTACGTATTTGGATAGACAAATCGAAATCGATTTTATGAACGTATTCATGGGTTGGGCTCCCGTTTTAACGAAACTGACCTGACAATATCCTTATAATGTTATAGTATGACAAAAACAGTGGATTGGTTAAAGAGGGGCAATGACATTTCGCACAGCACATTGGGGGTTATTCGATGCGATCGGGTTTTTTGCGTATGGCCCGATAGATTCAGTCTCTCCCGAGCAATGCCAGACCGGGGACTGGGCAAGCATCGGTTTCGCAGACGGTAAAGGCGGAAGCTCTGAAGCCTTTATCTCCCGCCATCATGGAGCCTGCGCAAAGGTCGGTGTCATGCCTGATAAAGCGGCGTGGTCGTCAGATCGCGTTCGCGGATTGCAGGAGTATTGTACCCCACAAAATGCATATTCAGTCGGACGCAATAGCACCGAATTATTCAATGTATGCACTGGCCCCAAAGTCACGGAGATCAACCGCGCCAACGCGAAAGGGCTAAAGTACAACGCCATAGGCCGAGAGATCAGCAATCTCCGTACGCGATCCAATGACATCGACACTAAGTTGCTGTTCCTGGGAACACCAAAGAACGAAGAACAGCGGTTTGAATGGTGAAAACTAAAAGCGGAACAGAAACGGATAAAAACTCGGATCAGCGACCTCGAATTGCAAAGAAGCGATTATTCAGTGCTTTAAGGCTTCGAGAAAGTACTCGGTAAGTGATCGAGCACTTTACTCATTGTGGCCTGATATGCGCTGAAAAGCACCAGATAATTCATCAATTGAACTATGGGACAAGATATGGCCAACGACGACAATGAACTTCACGTGGAACTGGATCCTAATCACGAAGATCCAGTGATCAGAGTTGCAAACGTTGTGGTCCGGCAAATGACGCGCGGCCTGTCCATACTGATGGTTTTAGTCATTGGATGGACGATTCTTGACGCATTTGTCACCTTTGGGTTTCATCTTGTCGAAAAACCAACGCTACTTATTGATGGGGAAGACCTGCTCATTGTTCTGGGAGCTGTGTTGTCAGTCCTTATTGCAATCGAAGTCTATACGAACGCGGCGCTCTACCTGACTTCTAACGTCATACACGTAAGGCTGGTTCTTGCGACCGGGCTTATGGCCGTCGCCCGGAAAGTGATAACCTTCGACTACAAGACAATGGACGCAGCCCATATCGCGGCATACGCCGGATTGGCACTTGCGCTGGGAGTCGCATATTGGCTGGCCAAAAGATAGACTGTTAACTGCTCGGATGACATAGCAAGGTTACTGCCCCGAAGTGCAAGCGGACGTGTGCTGCGTCAGCAGTAGATGCAACCCAAAAGGTTCGTTTTGACCTACAGGGCCGTCGTCGGCACCCTCGAAATACGGCGCCAGTTATCAACACCCGCTTCGAGGAAGCTGACCGTTACGGATAGCAGCAAAGGGCCGTCCGTGTAGGCGGCCCAGAGGTGTTAGATTTCAATGGCTTCAGCAATGGCAAGGCATCCTCAAGTTCGACACCAAGATACCTGACCGTGCTGTCCATCTTTGTGTGCCCTAAAAAAATTCGAACGGCGCGAAGGTTGCCAGTCTTCTTGTAGATCTGGGTTACTTTCGTGCGTCGCATCGAATGTGTGCCGTATGCACTGGCTTCCAGTCCGATCTACGTGACCAGTCCCGAACAATCCGCGCGTACTGGCGTGTCGATATGTGTAGGCGCTCATGAAAACGGCCTGGCCAAAGATACTCTGATCCGACCATCAGTTCATCTTCCATCCAATTATCGACGGAAGCGCGGCTGCCATCCGATATCTCAATCCGGACTGGCTTCTGCGTATTGCTTTGCAGCACTAAAGCGCGTTCCTTGATCTGGCCAGATGCCATGCTGTCAATTACCTTCATCTTCACTAGGTCGCAGCCGCGAAGCTTGCTGTCGATCGCCATATTGAACAGGGCTAGATCACGATGGTTCTCTGCTTATTCAAGCCGCACCCGGATTGCCCAAACGTGCTTCGGCTTCTGCGCCAGTACTTCCCGAAAGGCACTGACCTCTCCGTGCACACCCTACAGCATCTCGGTGCCGTAGCTCGCGAACTCAACGAGCGGCCCAGAATAACCTTGAATTACTTCTCACCGGCAGAGAAGTTCGAAGAGTGTGTTGCGTCCATCGGTTGAATCGGCAGCAGAAAGCAGACTTTGCAAAGTCCGGTTGATCTCTCTTAGTTGCCCTTTGGCACACCCCTTAGTGACTGCCTTCACCCCGCATTAGAAAACGATCCGGGTTCTTAGACCGAACAGGG
>NZ_JBQFZU010000067.1:0-5778 GCF_056542405.1 Ruegeria sp. AD11(2025)
GGATGGAGCAGCCCGGTAGCTCGTCAGGCTCATAACCTGAAGGTCGCAGGTTCAAATCCTGCTCCCGCAACCAAACTAATCGGTCGGAAAATATCAAAGCAGCCCGTTCACACTACAATTGATATACTGGATCAATTGCTTAGCGTCTTAACCTCGCCAGGATCATAACCTGAACGCCAGAGGCGCAATTCCTATAACCAATCCTATAACCAAAACCAAAATCACAAACAGAACGGTCAAACTACAAACAGTCAAATGGACCAGTTGATCAACACCGAAACAGTGTCAGACGCGGTCCGTGTTCGTATCGGCTCGATTCCGCTCATACGACATGGGCGTGTTCAATTTGGTTCTTTGGTCAACAATTGCTTCAACCTTCCGGATTTGTGGGCTGCGAGGTTCCAGCTATCGATTTTGAACGGTTAACAAAGCTCACGACCAGCGGCGAAAACCGAATGTCACGGCTGTTGTTTCCTTGAGAAACCAGTTAAGTTTCTGGAATTATGTGCAATTTTGTACGTGGATGTTGGTGGTCACTATTTGGACCAAACCTAGATTCTTTAGAAAGCGCAATGGTGGTCAGTCCGGTACGGTCTTGGCGGCGCTCTGCTTTCTTACGGGGTGACGGGATACTCACGCACCTTGTCAATGGCATGATTCGGGCGTAACGCCGCTCATAGATGTTGCGTTCTTGGGTCCGTCCTAAAAACTTACTACCATTGGAGATTGACACGCTCAGGCAAACAGGTACTCGGTGCCAAGGCTATTTTTGAATACAATCTAGGATGGTAAGTCACGAGCGACACTGATGTAATTTGGATGTCGTAGTTTATCAAGATCTCGAACTGGGAAAGAAATGCAATCTTCCAAGGACATAGTTGCAAACCTCTGCGATGCAATAGCATCAAACGACAAATCCAGCTCGGCTCGGCCTGCGGACGCATTTCGCAGTGTGATCAGAACGCAGCTCTCAGTTCGCAACGCCAAATCCCCTGCGGTAGTGGCGTCCATTTACAGTGAAGTACTGAATCGCCCGGAAATTTGGCAGGACATGCCCAAATTCGAAGAAGCCGGAAAAGAATTTGAGCCGGACGCCGCGATAGAGCCGGGTTATTCGCTTGTTACATGCTGCATGAACAGAAATGACCATCTGGTGCAGACCCTTCCGACATGGTTGGTGCACCAAGAGATCGACGAGATTATCATCGTGGACTGGAGTTCCGAAATTCCGGTTGCGATTACCCTCGAACAGACCGGGATTCGCGACCCTCGCGTCCGTATTCTTCGTGTTGAAGACGAAGGGTCATGGATCCTCTCCCATGCCTACAATGTGGGTTTCCGGGCGACGACAAAAGACAAGATTGTCAAAGTTGACAGCGACATCATCCTCAACGTCGAGTTTTTCAACCGAAACTCCATGGGTGTCGGGAAACTGACCGCGGGAAACTGGCGGCAGGCAGAATCGGGCCAAAGCCACGTAAACGGATTCTTCGTTGTTGGTCGCGAGGACCTGATGGCTGTGAACGGGTTCAACGAACGGATTGTGACTTATGGCTGGGATGACGACGATCTGTACGACCGCCTGACGGACTCTGGCGTTGAAAGGGTGGATGTCGATCCCGACACCATTCGCCATATCGACCATTCCGACACAAGGCGCATCGACCGCCCCAAGAGCAAACCGGTCACCGGCTGGGATGAGGTACAGGCATTCCCGCAGTTCTGGATCTCTTTGAACCGTGAAACTGCCTTGTCATCCGCGCCCTGGGACAGCAGTAGCCCAATGGCCGGTTTCCGGCTGTTGGGCGATTCAGGTGGCGATATTCGGATGCGGCGAACTCACCCGTTTGGCGTAGATACAAACCTGATCGGGACGCGGCTGGAGCGGGCCGAAGCCGCAATTGGTGCGATACAGGATGTCTTCGATGGCGTTAAAATCACTGCGTCCCGAGAGGCCGTGGACTATGCGCTGATGACCCGCTCTCTGAAGGACGCGATCGCGGCTCTCGGCAGCGGGCCTCTGCAATCCGTTGAAAAAAATGACGAAGTTTCGGTTCCGATTGGACACAGCCACCACAAGCCGAAACTTATCGTTGATGCTCAGCATGGGCTGGGCAATCGACTGCGCGCGATTGCTTCGGGGGCTGCATTCGCACAAGTGCATGACCGGGACCTCGTTGTCCGTTGGGTACCTGACGAGCATTGTGATTGCAGTTTTACGTCGCTGTTTGATTTTGATGGCGCTCTCGAGGAAACCAGCGACAACAACCCGGAAAACGCGTTGGAAGTCGATCTGATGAGCAAGGCGTTCCGGGATGCCTTTGATTCCAGTTCGCTTGTCCACGCCAATCGTGACGTTGTCATCCAGTCCGCCTACAGGTTCACCTTTGGAGCGCCCTACGACGAGCTTGAAAAAGATTTCCTGCGCGCTCTTCAACCAAGTGCGGATGTTCAGGATATGATCAATTCCGTCAGAAATCCGAACGATATCGCCGTCCACGTCCGAATGAATGGTGGCGCTGCCACGGATCCTCATGGTGACGTTCCCGGTGACTGGTCCAAATCGGAAGACGAGATTGCCAGACGCGCCCGAAGCAGATCTCATTATGGCTTTTTCTTTAAGCGCATCGATGAGTTGCTGGAATCCTCCGCCAAGTCGACAATTTTTCTGGCTTCGGACAACTCGGAATCCTATGGCGCATTTGCCGCAAAGTACAAAGATCGCGTGTCCAGCCTGCCACGGACGGTGTACGACCGCTCGGAAATGCAGCTCAAATATGCGCTTGCCGATGTGATTTTGCTGTCCCGGGCGCCGCTTTTGTTGGGCAGCAACTGGAGCTCATTCACCGAAATCGCCCATTCAATGTCTCAAAACCAGAAGCTAGAGATATCGGGGCAACATTTTTAATGTCGCTTCGAACCTTCGGACATGCGTCCAAGTCGAAATATATACGAAATAAATCCGCCAGAGTGTAAACCTGAATGAATGACAGTGAAACAAGGAGCTTAGCCGTTGAGAGTGTCATTTCAGCGTGCAAGCAACAAGTAAGTGAAGTTATCGTTCTGGGCGGCCGGAAACAATCCGACTGGTGCGATGCCTACAGGTTGAACGGTGTAGCGCAGGTCACCCATGCAACGTTTGGCAAACTTGCGCAGTTCCAGAAAACCGCTGAAGGTCTTCGCATCGTCCACGTCACGAAGGGGCTGCCCGCAGCCAGTCTGAGCGAAGCTGAGTACAGCGTCAGCCTGATCACCGAGATCGCGGACATCGTGGTCTTCACACCGGTTTCTGCGACAGAACAGGACGTACAGGATCTGTTGATCGCCTGGCCAAGCTTTTGGGCGATGCTGTTCCTTGCCGAAGGGTTTATGTTGTGCGACGTCGTGCGCCCGGCGGTCTGGAACAGTTTTTACAGCGATTGGGAATCCCTGCAGAGCACGGTTGTTTTCACAAATACCGAGTTGGGCGACGCCTGGGCGGAAGCCGGCGGCAATGGTGCCGGTCCGGTCATCGACTATGTGCACCCCTCGACGCTTGATGTGAATTTGAAACGTCTGCTGGCGATGCAAACCGCCGCAATGCTGATGCCCAACAATTCCGGTAGCTCCGCCGACGCTCAAAATCTTGCACCCAACATCCATATTGCGTTGCCCAAGCGCTATTTGAAAAAGGACTATGAAAACAAGCTGTTTCAAGAGCAACGCAAGTGGTGGAAGGTTGCCCTGAGCGCGCCCTGGCAGACGTCTTACTGGAGAGATCTTTGGCGGTTGCAGCGACGAACTAAACGCCGAATGAAATCCAGCTAGTCAAGAACAGCCTGCCCAGCGGGTGAAGCCCATAGCCGAATTTTCCCTGCGTATCGCGCCGGATCATTGGCACATTTCAGGGCCAGTATGGTTCTGAGCGCACCATTTCAAGCTACCTACGAGTTTGACTCTCTGCGCCTTTACGCGTGAGCAGATACGCGGGTCACGGTGCGGGCTGTAAGTGTCAAAACCAACGACTACCCAAAGTCTCATTTGATACTGTGAAGCGTTTCCGCGCAGGCAAATCTGCGCACGCACAGAAAATGGAGATTTTACGTAAAAACCATATTAAAACATTAGTTTAAGACCAAGTTTCGCCACAAGCAGCACACAGCCGAGGCATCGCAACTCTCTAGTCCTGATCCAGAAAGTCCTGGAGCTGGAGAAACGACCATGCTGAGCCTGTTCAACTGTTTTACCATGGCGTCTCTGCGTGTCGGAAAATCCTCCACCCGTGGTGCCGTCCGGTTTTTGACGGCGCTGTTGGCGGTAACCGCGCTGACAACTACCGTGAGTGCTCCGTCACGTGTCGAGGCACAGCAACTGTTTGTCGTGGGCAGCGACCGCGGTGGGTACTTGCATGACCGTCTGGCTGAGCTGGAAAACCTTGAGCGCAACGGTATCCAGGTCGAAATACGCGGGCGCGTCTGCTATTCAACATGCACGATGTTTCTGGGGCTGCCCGGTACCTGTGTTGATCCCGATACGACTTTTGGTTTTCATGGCCCGTCCCGTAGCGGCCGTAGGTTAGCGCCCGAGGATTTCGACTATTTCAGTAAGGTCATGGCCGACTACTATCCGGAACCATTGAAATCATGGTTCATGACAACTGCGCGCAATCGCATCAACGGTGTCCACAAGGTTAAAGGCAGTGAACTCATACGAATGGGCGTGCCAGCATGCCGGACCGCCTGAGGCTGGGCTTGCCCAGAGTTCACCGCAAGGGTATCACGTCCGGATCAAAAAAACCGATACCAGATTGCCCCACCGGAACCTGTTGCGGCCCACCAGTCAGGAGACCATCGCATCGTGTTGACATCGCTTTTCAAACGGTTCGGGCGGCGAGAACCCTTCCTGCTCCCGAACCCGGACGCTCCGCTTTGCGTGATCGGTGATGTGCACGGCTGTATCGTTCAGCTGGAAAAACTGTTGTCCGGTGTTCCGCAGGGCCATCGTATCATTTTGGTTGGCGACTATGTCGACCGCGGCGAGCACAGCGCCGAGGTATTGCGCCTGATTAGCGCCCGCCCGGACCTGACCTGTCTGATGGGCAACCACGAAGAGATGTTGTTGCAGTTCCTGCGGGATCCCAAAGGGCAAGGCCCGCGCTGGCTGCGTTATGGCGGTTTGCAGACCCTGGCCTCCTTCGGTGTGCGCGGGGCCCGATCCGAGATGAACGGTGACGAATTGACGGACTGTCGCGACAGGCTACAGGAGGCGATGGGCGGTGCGCTGTGCCAGTGGGTTTCCAAATTGCAGACCTGGGATATGTCGGGCAATGTGCTGGTTGTTCACGCTGGTGCCGATCCAGATACCCCACCCGAGGCGCAATCGGACAAGGCCCTTGTCTGGGGTCACCCGTCGTTTCAGTCAAAGGTCAGGCGCGATGGTGTCTGGGTTGTGCATGGGCACACAATCGTTGGAACCGCCGGAACGCGGCAGGGGCGTATTTCCATCGATACCGGCGCATTTGCGACAGGTGTACTGAGCGCGGTCTGCCTGGACGGAACTGAGCCCAGGTTCCTGACGGCGCGTCCCTGAAGCTCTGACCACAATAAGGCAGCATTGAACCTTTTTCAGACTGCTACTGTGCAAAACATTGTCATGGCAAGTCACATTGAATAGAACCGATCTTAATTAGATCGGATTTAGAGCATACGATGTTGATTACGCCCATCCTCCTTTGCGGAGGTTCTGGAACCCGTTTGTGGCCCTTGTCGCGTAAGAGCTATCCTAAACAATTTGTGTCTC
>NZ_JBQFZU010000068.1:0-5196 GCF_056542405.1 Ruegeria sp. AD11(2025)
CTCCCCCGCGAGCGCGGGTCCCTCCCAAATTTGCCCGATTTCAGCCTGACCACCCCGCCCGGATCAGCTCCGGATTTTTTCCATCGGCCCCCCTCCTTGCGGGGAAAAACGCAGAAGGGGTGCGGGTGGCTGACGTTGGTCCAGCAGGGCGTTTCCTTGCCCTGCTGTGATCGTAACGAAGCAAAAGCGGATAGGTCGGGCGCGCGCTGAACCCGAGTAGACGAATGAAGGGCAAGGAGACAGGAAGATGACGAGGATTTTTTGCGACAATCCGGGAGCGTGCATTGAACCGGATGGGTATGAACTGGACAACGATAGCTGGGAAACCGATTGCCCGGATTGCGGTAAAACAGCTCGCCATCATCATTGGGAAGAGGTCGAAGGCGGAAGCATCAATCAGTATTTCACAATCCGGTGTGAACATTGCGGTCACATCAGCGGCAATGGCCTTGATGCCGATGAGATCGAGTTTGCCCGGTGCCCCTTCGATGTGATCACCGGGGAATTTGAAATGCGTATGGTATGTCTCATGGATGATGTGTTCCGCCGCCTTGATGCCGTTCCCACACGGGTCTGCGGTCGCTGAGAACAGCCATCGCATCCAAAGGAAAAGCAGGCTGAAGGTCAGGGTGTCACTACGGAGATGGAAACATGCCAAACACACCACCCCCGGGAATCGAAACCAACCGCAAACTGCAGGCCAAGTTAATCGCCGCCCAGAATGACCAGTTTCGCCGTGCCCTCATCAATCGCGGTATTCGACGCAAGTGCTATGACGAAGGCATCACCGGCAATCTTGTCTTGTCGCAAAACGTTGAGGCGCGGAGCGCGGAGTTTGTGCGTGCCGCGATAGAGGCCGTGTCCACGTTTTCGACCTTCGACAAAATCAAGGATCCCTACCGCGATCATAGCGATGGAGTGATCAAAATCGAAGGGTGCACACTGTTCTGGAAGATTGATCTGCATGAGGAAATTACATTTTCAAGGCCTTTTCTTTCTTTGCATCGCTGGTTTGGCTCCTCGAATATGCTCACTCCAGTGGCATCGACTTGCATACGGTGGGCGTGTTGCCCGAACCAAATTTCCGTTCACGTTCCCGGAATGGAGCCGCCTTGGTTGGGACCAAACTTCTACAGGGTTTGTGAAGACCATCAATCTTCTCGGTCACTCAACCATCCGGCGTTGCGCGTTATTCTGAAGTTTTGGTATCCCGTTTTACACCTCCGCCTTCAGAACCGCGCCAGACGGGACAAGTCCCGTTTCCACGTATCGCCACAAAGCCACGATGAGCTTGCGGGCAAGAGCCACGATGGCAACTTTCTTTCTCATTCCCGGGCGCTCGGCGGTGTATTTCCGGAACCAGCGCGCAAGGGCACTTTGTGGTTGGTACCGCAGCCAGCACCACGCCAGTTCGATCCCGAGGGTTCGGGCCGGTCGGTTTCCGGCTTTGCTGATGCCCTGGCTTCGCTCCACGTCGCCGCTGGAATAGGGGCTGGGCGTCAGGCCGAGGTAAGACGACAGGTGTCGCCTGTTCTTGAACTCCCGGCCAAACACTTCGGCAGACAGAAGCATCGCGCTGTGCCGTCCAACGCCACGCAGCCCTTCGAGCAGCACGGCCTTTTCGTGTTCCGGGAACTGTTCAGATTCAGTCGCAAGGGCTTCGTCGCGTTCCTCTGCCAGAGCCTTGATCATGTGGTTCGCCAGCTCCAAGCGTTCGAAGGAACGGACGACCTCGCGCATCAGCTGAGGTGGGAAAGGACGGCCATCAGCAGTCTCGAGGCCTTCCAGTCTCTTGCGCCATGTCACCATCGCCGGATTGATGTGCCGAACGCCTTGAAGGGCGAGCAGGGCACGAATGCGATTGATGTGGCCAGTGCGTTCGCTCATCAACCTTTTGCGTTCTCTGTGGAAGCGCTTGGCATCTTCTTCGGCAACGGTTGGAACACGCACCGTGCGGAACGCCTTTCGATCACCGGAGGAATAGTTCTTCAGCAGAACGACCATGCCTTCGGCGTCGACGCGATCTGTTTTGACCCTGCGGGCTTTACGGTTCACGAGGAAGCTCGTGGGATCCACGACCAGCGTCTCGATCCCTTCGTTGGACAGAAGCCGCTGAAGCCAAAAACCATCGTACCCGGTCTCAAAGCAAACGACAGGTCGTTGATCCGCTCCGCAAAGCTCCGTCGCCTCCGCAACAGTCGTTCGAACCAGATCGATCAGTCCCGGCGTATCAAACCCGTCCAGGCGCACAGATTTGATCTTGGCCAAGTGCGGCGCATCAAGCGCCACAAGCCATTTCGATTTGCTCAGATCAATGGCGACAAAGCAGGTCGCAGCAATAGTAGGCGTCATCATCTTGGAAATCTCCACTCCTTAGATTTTGCGCCAAACCTATCCGGTCAGCGCGACCTCCTGCATGGAAACTTCTACGACCTCTATCTCGATCGCGGATCTGAATGTCCCTACGACCCCTCTGTCACTGAGCGCATTCTCACTGTTTTTGAACCCATCGAATACTGAAACCCGACCGGAGCGGAAGCCCCGTGAACCAACAGGGTACGACAGGAGACAACCAATGGCATTCCAAAACGACACCAACAAAGGCAGCGTTGAAAAGATGGTGGTCAGGCTGCGGCGCATCGCGAAATCCGCCGCCTCTAACAGCGCCGATACTGATGCAATGGCAGACATGTTGCGCCCCCTTACCGACGAACTGGCCAAGATGGGCGTTCTGACAGGCGCGGATCAGATGACAGAACCGCAGCCGCCCGAGGTCGCTGCCCTGACAGCTGGTCAACGCGCTGCACTTGTCCTCGCCGATCAGGCATCGCTGAGAGAACTGATGGCTTCGCTCATCGGGCGTCTTGATGCACATGCCGACGCGTTAAAGGAAGCGCCCTGACCGCCCCGGCACTCACCGCAGTCTTACCACCATTCCATACGATTGAAGTGGAGGCACTTATGCAAGTCACCATATTGGATCGCGCCCTGCAGCGCCGCCTTTGGGGCAACGGCTATCAAAGTATCACGCAGATTATCAAAACCGTTGAGATCACCAATACCTGTCCCTTCTGTGGCAAGCCTAGAGGGAAACCGGTGTTTCGACGCTACTGCGAGGATGGTGAGTGGTACGAAATCCAGACATGGGAGAACCCTTGTGGCCATGTCGATATGTACGACGCCGTGATCGAAGAAGCCCGCCAGCTCAAGCTTTCGCAAACCGCTACGAACGGAGGCGATCATGACTGACTTAGCGCCAGGCGACCGCAGCCGCGCCGATCCCATGGGGTGTGGCGTGGATCCGGTCGCGTACGAAAACGACACCCTGCGCGCTCCCACCGATGGCGGTGCTGCACATTGCAAGGGCTTCCTGCTCGAGGACAATCCTTTTCAGAGTGGTCGGGTTGACGACCGTTTGGCCGCAGACTGGGTTCGGGACTGGGAGGCTCGCCATCGGTTCGCGCTCGACAACGGGATGCATGCAGAAGTCGGGCGAGTGGCCTGTCTTCAGCATCTCCGCAATAGTCGCACCCGCTGGCAGGGAGGGATCGAGCCATGAGGTTCAAGATGTGGCCCCGTTTTGCCTTCGAAGACACACCCCGCAAGCGTGCCGCCTTGCGCCGCAAACAGCAGAAGGAACGCGAGGCTTTTCCATTGCTGGCCAATCAGATCGCAGAGCAGCAACCCAGTGAAGATGAGGTTATGTTCAAACGCGCAGTGGATTGGGAACGGCAAGAGAAACGCAGCCGGAAACAACGTGCCGATAAATGGCGTGAGGCAAGGTGTCTCATAGCCGCGTATTCTTCTAATGAAGCAGCCGCACTGCGCCATGCATGGAACTGTGCGCCATACCCCGCCGATCCGGTCTACCTGCTGGGTTTTCTTCATAGGTATTCCATTGGGCGCTTCACCCTTGATACCTTGCCCTTTGATCTCGTTCCGTCAGATCCGCATGGCCACCGTAAGCACCAATCCGAAATATCCGTTCTAAAAGGTCCGATGACATGACTGCAAAATCCACGGCACTTTCAAGGAAGGCCACGCGCATCTGGAAATCGGCCCAGCTCTATGTTGGGTTTCACCGCGACCAGAAGGGCAAGAAACGCGACTCCGCCAAGGTTTGGCCGCCGAAGAACGCAAATGTTACGATCCACCCAAACCCGGCCGAGCAAGAGGCTTTTGTTGTTCTGAAATCAAGCGGCAACAGTTTGTCGGGCGATGTTCAGGTCAAGTTCCGGTCTGACAAGATCATCGCGCGGCGGGACACCGATGACGGTTGGCTGGGTGTGCAGATCGAGCCGATGGCCGTTGTGGTACAGATCGCAGACGGGACGCGGATCAAGGTTTGGTATGATGGCTCTGTGACACGCGCGACGGCAGAGGATCGCACCACAATCGAACTTGATGGATCCGTATTCAAGCGTACCGAGTTCGCGCAGGCCTACATGTCTGGGGACGGTACAGAAATGGGTACCGAAACCGCCACGCACTATGCTTCGATCACAGATAGCGGAGTGCAATCCTCGCTCGACGATGACTGGCAGCCGGAGTGAAGGATTTTGGCGGAGTCAGTGTTGCAACCAAGTAGAAATGTCACCGGGTTTGCAAAGCAGAAGTGTCACCACAGAGCGCGACGGAAGCAAGGCTTAGCAGCCCGGCGACCTCAGATATCGCAGGGCTGAAAAGCCTTGCGGGGGTCAGCGGAAGGCTTTGGTCTTTCGGCTATGCCTCGACAAGTGACCAATGATTGGTTTGAGTGCACCGTGTGAATGATCTTTCCGCTACTCTGCTTCTTACCTATTCGGTAACAACGGTCCTGAAGCTGCTTTTGATATGGTTTTTGCTGAAAATGCTCGACCGTTTCACGAACGCGGGACTTGTTGTTTTGTTTGGTTTGTCGGTTTGTCTGTATCACGCGCAGGCAATTTATCGCGGCAAGTTACTATGTGACGATCCGCGTGGCTGGGTCGACTTTCCGGATCTTCCCGCGGCTGTGAACTGGGTTATCTCAGCACGCGATTGCCCCGCACCTATTGGTCAACCCTTTGATTGGGTATTTTTTAACATCACCGGTCCGATCTCGATTGCTGTGACTGTACTGCTGGTTCTACGACCTCTATCTCGATCGCGGATCTGAATGTCCCTACGACCCCTCTGTCACTGAGCGCATTCTCACTGTTTTTGAACCCATCGAAT
>NZ_JBQFZU010000069.1:0-4826 GCF_056542405.1 Ruegeria sp. AD11(2025)
GGTTCAGACCGGCGCCTATCTCGGAGAGGACGACATCGTCCGATACGAGGACGTCTACGCCCGAGGCCAAGGCGCAAAGGGCTGAACAGCCCAGGCTGATCGACGATAGCCGCCATTGGGAAGGGTGCACAGCAGGTCTCAAGGATTTACCATGACTGAAGTAAACGAATTTGTTTCGCAGAATATGGAAAACTCCAAAATGGATTTTTCCGGCCTGCGGGTCGCCATCGTGCACTACTGGTTTGTCGGAATGCGGGGTGGGGAAAAGGTCGTCGAAAGCCTGCTCGACCTGTTCCCGAACGCGGTCATTGTCACCCATGTGTACGATCCGGAAAAGGTCAGCGACAAAATTCGCAAGCAGGACGTGCGCGAAACGTTTATCTCCAAACTCCCCGGCGCTCGGAAGCACTATCAGAAATACCTGCCATTGATGCCTCTTGCGCTCGAACTGATCGACATGACCGAGTTCGACGTGATCATTTCAAGCGAAAGCGGGCCCGCAAAGGGGATCATCCCCCGGCCCGACGCCGTGCATCTTTGCTATTGCCATTCACCGATGCGCTACATCTGGGACCACTATCATATCTACCGTGCGTCTGCGGGACGTCTGGCAAAGCTCATAATGCCTTTCGTGGCGCACAAGCTGCGGATCTGGGATGTCAGCAGCGCCGCCAGGGTCGACCGTTTCGTGGCAAATTCCGGTTTCATCGCGCAGCGCATCGAAAAATACTACCGACGGGACGCGGATGTCGTTTTCCCCCCTGTCGAAGTGGCCGAGTTCAGTATTTCCGAAGACGTAGGAGACCACTATCTGCTGGCCGGTGAAATGGTGTCGTACAAACGGGCTGATCTGGTGGTGGATGCGTTCAACGCTTCGGGCCGCAAGTTGGTTATGGTCGGCGACGGGGAAATGCGCGCCGAGTTGGAACAAAAAGCCAGGAGCAACATCACTTTCCTGGGGCGGGTTCCCTTTGCCGAACTGAAACACCAATTCGCAACCTGCAAAGCGCTGGTGTTTCCCGGTGAAGAAGACTTCGGGATCATTCCGGTCGAGGTTATGGCGTCGGGGCGGCCGGTCGTGGCCTACGGCCGTGGCGGAGCCCTGGACACGGTTTTGCCCGGCGTGTCCGGTGTGCATTTTCATGAACAGACCGTCGACGCTCTGAACGCGGCGATCGACACGCTTGAAGCGGATGTGGCACTTGTGAATTCTCCGAAGAAAATACAGGCGCACGCTGCCCGTTTCGATCAGCAGGTTTTCAAGGCGCAAATTGCAGAATTGGTGGCACAGGAACTGGGTCTGGCCGTAACAGACGCGCGCAGCGCATAGTGGCCTTGAGCGACATGAACACAGGCACCATCGCAAAGTCCGGCAAGAGATTTGCTCTAAAAAGCCTTTCGGCTTTGTTCATTAAATGTGCGGCAGCCGGGCTTTCGTTCGTTATGTTCGTTGCCTTGTCGCGCGGCCTTGGTGACGACGGTTTCGGTCGGTTCAGCTTTGCCTTCTCGTTGGCCACGATCCTCGCAGTTGCCGGCACTGTCGGACAGCGCAATGTGGTCTTGCGCTTTGCCTCTTTCTACCTGCACGACCACGACGAAGCCAAAGCCCGAGCGGTCGTGCGGTTCAGCTACGGAATCGTTCTGCTGGGCTCTGCGACGGCTGCGTTGGGGCTGGCGCTTGTGGCGGCAATCCTGCCCGCTTTCGAAGGTCAGCGAACCCTGCTTTGGGCGACCGCGCTCTTTACCGTCGTTCTGGCTCTGGCCGAGTTTCAGCCCAACCCGCAACGGGCTGCGGGCTCTGTCTGGTGCGCGCTGCTGCCCAGGGACGTCATGTTTCGCCTGGCCGTCATTGCCCTGGCCATGATGGCCGCATCAGGTATGACCCCTGCGCTCGACCCGGTCACAACGTTGTTGATGATGTCGGGTATTCTGGGCGGGTTGTTTCTGGCCCAGTCCTTCCTGGTGCCGCTGACCAATCCGGTGCGGCTGATAGCCGATGATGCCGATTTTAGCCAAAAGAGCCGATGGATTTCCGCCTCATGGGGAATGTGGGGGAACTCGGTGGTCAATGCGTCTGGCCGGAATATAGCGATTGTCATTGTTGGCGGCCTTCTTCCAGCGGCCGTTGTCGGCGCGATTTTCGCCGCTTTGCGTACGGCCATGGTTCTGGAGTTATTCCTGATGGCGATCAACATTGTCGCCGCCCCGCTGCTTGCAGCACAGCTGGGTAAACAGGACTTTGACGCCGCCCGAAGCACCTGCCGCCGCATCAGCTTGATGTTGGGGATGCCAACATTGGCAAGTTTCGTGGTTTTTGTTCTTTGGGGCGATCAGGTGCTGGAACTGTTCGGCCCGGGATATGCCACGGCACATCCAGAACTCATCGTGATCAGCCTCGGCTATCTGGTCAGCGCTTTTGCGGGTCCGACGGCGCAGATCATGGAAATGTCCGGGCACGAGCGGGTTCACTTCGTGATGCTGGTTGTTACGACCGGTCTTTCTCTTGCGGCCTTGCCTGTCGCCGTCGCCCTATGGGGGTCAATGGGCGCAGCAGTGTGCATCAGTTGCAACCTCATCGCTCTGAACGTCGCAGCATATATCTACATTTTCAGAAAAATCGGTATTTCCTCAGGCCTTGTAAATCTGGCCTTGTTGACCAAGGAGCGCAGGCAGTGACCAACAACACCCTACCCGTCAATTTTCTGTATCTGGGTGGCGACAAGTGCGGGTCCACCTGGATTTGGCACATACTGAACCAGCATCCCGATGTTGCGTTGGCCAACGCAAAAGAGATTTTCTATTTCGACCGTTTCTATGACAAAGGCGCGGACTGGTATCGCCGTCAGTTTCCCGCACAGCCTCAGGCCACGCGGATCGGTGAAATCTGTCATGACTATCTTTATTCCGAACCAGCACTGGAGCGCATTGCCCGCGATCTGCCGCAAGACAGCCGATTTCTGGTAACTGTGCGCGAGCCGGTATCCCGCAGTGTCTCTCATTGGAAATACCTGCAAAAAATTGGCCGGACGTCGGCCAGCTTCGAAGACGCCGTGGTACAGCAGCCGCAGATCATCGAGCATTCCCTGTTTGGAAAACACGTGAAAAACGCGGTGCATCACCTTGGGGCTGAACGGGTGCATGTCCTTGATTTTATGCAACTCAGAACGGATCCTAAGGGTTTTGGCCGGTCCATGAGCGACGCCCTTGGTATCCCCTTCGCGGAAACGATCCCTTATGAAGAGCGCATTTTGGAAGCCCAAGCTGCCCGCAATGCAATGCTGGTCGGGGTATTGCGCAATGGTGGTTGGATACTCCGTCGCCTGGGGTTGCCAAGTCTGGTGTCAAAGGTGAAAAGCAGTCCGCTTGTATCCCGCGCGCTGTACACATCCAGCCCGGCGCAAAAGCCTGCTGAACCTGATGCGGAGATACTGAATGAGTTGACCGAACGATTTGCGCCGGATCAGGCAATTCTGGCCGAACTCATGGGAACGGAGCAGGTTGCATGAAAATTGTTCTGGCCGCTGTTATGCACAGCCCGAATCTGGGTGACGGCCTGATCGCGGATTGTTTGACCGAGCAGTTCCGCCATCAGGACAGTGGGGTTGATATCCGCTGGCTGGATCTCGCCGGACGCCGGACCTTTGCAACGCCTTCTAAGGGTGCCCGCACCTTTTTGCTGTCTCTGCTGACCTGCTTGCCGCAAAGCGTGTCGCAAGCACTGGCAAAACAGTTGGTCAAACGGCAGATCCGCACCAGCCTCGAGCCGCTGATCCCGAAGAGCTTTCAAGATGCTGATGCCGTGGTGATCGGTGGCGGGCAGCTGCTGGGGGATGCGAACCTGAATTTCCCGCTCAAGATTGCCCGTGTCGTTGAAGAAGCGGAAAAGCGCGGCCTGCCAATCGCGATCCATTCGGTTGGTGTTGCAAAATCCTGGTCACCCCGCGGCAGGCATCTCTTCTCCTTATTGCTTGCCTCTCCGAATCTGCGTTTCGTATCCGTGCGCGATCAGGGGTCTGCAGACAATCTGCGTCACCACTGCAATTCGCTTGGGATTGACCTCCCTGAGATTCATATTTTTCCCGATCCGGCGCTGACCGCCGGTGAGCTGGAGTTGCCTCAGGCCCCTGAGGTCGCCGTCGGTGCCATCGGTGTCGGGATCGCCCATCCGGCCGCGATCAAAACCCACGCCGATCAGGACGCGCTGAATTTCAGACAGTCCCTGTCTCAGTATCAGGCGATCCTGGCTGAGCTTGAGCAGCGCAATGAAAACGTCGCTCTGTTCACGAATGGCGCGGGCGAAGACGAGGAGATGCTTGACGCACTCTGGCAATCTCTTCCCTCCCGGCAGGGAATATCCCGTCTGCCAAGGCCGCAAACTCCGCGGGATTTGGTTGCGGCGATCCAGGCAATGGATATGGTCGTTTCACACCGTCTGCACGCCTGCATAACGGCCCATGCCGTAGGAACGCCTGCCATCGGTTTTCGATGGGATTCCAAGGTTGACGGCTATTTCGCTCTTGTGGGTGAATCAGATAATCTGTTGCGTTTCAGCGAAAAGCCTGAACGCATTGCAGACCATGCCGTACGCCTGAAACAGACCCAAAAAACCGCAGAGATTGCGCAGCAAACACCCGTAATCCAAATTGGTGCGCATCAATTGCTAAACAGTTTGGCTGTTCAGGGCTTATCTGTCGCAAGCTGCAACCGATAACGTCGGCAAACAATTGGCCGGTTGACTAGGGTCAGGACTCATAGCCAATAGATGACGAGTGCTGCGAGGGCGATGGCTGACAGGAAGACCTTCGGGCACCTGTCGTAGCGGGTCG
>NZ_JBQFZU010000070.1:0-4665 GCF_056542405.1 Ruegeria sp. AD11(2025)
CCCGATTTTTTTGGCGGCAGCGGCGCGTTGGGCAAGCGCGCCGTTTTTGTGGGTTTTATGTGTATCAGTTTGTGCTGACGGTGCTTGTTGTGCTGTTTGTTGAACCGCCGCCACCGCCGCCTGCTGCGGCGACGCCGATAGCGGCTGCGGCCACGCCGAGAGCGGGTGCGACGAGCGGGACGAAGCCGGTTACGCCGCCTTCGGCGGCCGCGGCGGCGGCGCTCGCCGCATCACTCTGGCCTGCATTCGCCGCGTTCGAGGCGTCCTGGGCATATGCACCGGTGGCCGAAAGCGCCACAATCAGGAGTGTTGTTCTGAGCATCGTGAATCTCCTTAAACAAGTCTTGGTCGAAGGTTATCACAACGGGCCGGACCTGAGAATGCCGCATCCGCAAAAATGCACGGATTTGCCGGAATTTCCGCGGCAGAGAATTGATGCAAGACGCCACAGACAAAACCCGTTAATCAGACGCCGAAAAAAAGTGATAGCCTGACGTGAAGATTCGAGCGGTATCAGCAAGGCGGAAAGGCCTGATGGCATTGGTGTGTGCGGTTGCGACCGGTATGGCGCAGGCGCAGTCTGTGTCGACCTATGGCACGCCCGGCCTGATCGAGATCCCGACCGCCGAGATGTTCGATGACGGCACGCTGGCCTTCACCGCCTCGGGGTTCAAAAACACCGGGCGGGGCACGATGACCTTCCAGTTTCTGCCCTGGGTGCATGGCAGCTTCCGCTATGCGGTGCTTGACGGGTTCAACACCAACACCAATCCCCCCAGCACTTTCTACGACCGCAGCTTCGACGTCCATTTCCGGCTGCGCGAGGAAAGCAGGCACAGCCCCGCCATCGTGATGGGGCTGCGCGATTTCGGCGGCACCGGCATCTATGCCGCGGAATACTTCGTGGCTACAAAAACCATTCAGGACCGGTTCAAGCTGACCGGCGGCATCGGCTGGGGGCGCATGGCCGGACGCGGCGCTTTCACGAACCCTCTGGGCATCTTCTCCGACAGCCTCAAAACCCGCCCGGCCCGGGAAGAGGGTGGCATCGGCAGCACCGGGCAGCTTGATGCCGGCAATTGGTTCCGTGGTGACGCGGCTTTTTTCGGCGGCGCCAGCTGGGCCTATAATGATCGCCTGACACTGCTGGCGGAATACTCGCCGGACCCGTACACCGAAGAGCGCGAACGCACCGGGTTCGAGGTCCGCTCGCCCATCAATGTCGGTGCCCAGTACCGCTTCAATAACGGCACCCAGCTGACCGCCTCCTATCTCTATGGCACCACGCTGGGGCTGACCTTCAGCTATTTCGTCGATCCGCGCAAAGCGGTGACCCCCGGCGGGCAGGGCGCAGCACCTCCGCCGCTGCGGCCCGAAGCCCAAATCGCCGCCGCCACCGCAGATCGCAGCCAGGGCGCCATCCGCGACCGGTTGCAGAACGCGCTGGATCAGGAAGGGCTGCGGCTGGTCTACCTGTCCGGGACCGACGACACCGTCCGGGTCGGGGTCGAGAACAACCGTTATGGTCAGGCCGCCCAGGCGCTGGGGCGCACCGCCCGCGTGCTGGCCAACGAAGAACCGCCGCAGACCGAACATTTCGACATCGCGCTGATGTCGAACGGCGTGCCGCTCAGCGCCGTGCGGGTCAATCGCGACGACCTCTACGAGCTGGAGCACGATCCCGACAATGCCTGGCGCAGCTTTGCCCGCGCCGAGGTGTCCGACACGATCCCGCTGCTGCAGGGCGGCATCCTCAGCGATGCCTATCCGCATTTTTCCTACCGGTTCGGACCCTATCTGAACTTCTCGTTCTTCGACCCCGACGACCCGCTGCGATACGAGCTGGGGGCGGCGCTGGGGCTGGATTACACCCTGTTGCCCGGGTTCACCCTGTCGACCGAGCTGCGCCAGCCGGTCCTCAGCACGCTGGATGACAGCACCCGCGTCTCGGATTCGCCGCTGCCGCATGTGCGCTCGGACTGGGCGATCTATGCCCGCGAATCCAACCTGCGCGTCGAACACATGACCGCCGAGTACATGTGGCGGCCGGGCAAGAACCTCTATGCCCGCACCACGCTGGGGTATCTCGAGACCATGTTCGGCGGGTTCTCCTCCGAGCTGCTGTGGTACCCCAACAACAGCCGCCTGGCCCTCGGGGTCGAGGCCAATTACGTCGCCCAACGCGACTTCGACGTGCTGTTCGGCTTTCAGGATTACACTGTCGCCACCGGCCATGCCTCGGCCTATTACGACCTGCCCGGCGACTATCACGCGCAGGTCGATGTCGGGCGTTACCTGGCCGGCGACTATGGCGCCACCTTCACCCTGGATCGCGAGTTCAACAACGGCTTCAAGGTCGGGGCCTTCTTTACCCTGACCAATGTCAGCTCGGAAGAGTTCGGCGAAGGCTCGTTCGACAAGGGCATCCGGATCGAAATCCCCATCTCGTGGCTGACCGGGCGTCCGTCGCGCAACAAGATCGCCCAGACCATCCGCCCGGTCCTGCGGGACGGCGGCGCGCGGCTGAACGTGCGCAACCGGCTTTACGGCGTCACCCGCGAGGCCCGCGCCCAGGACCTGTCCCGCGGCTGGGGGAGGTTCTGGCGATGAAGGCCCTGCGACGCCCTGCCCCGTTGGCCCTGCTGGCCCTGTTGCTGATCTCCTGCGGCGAAGCGCAGGAGGATGTCGATCTGCTGATAGGCGCGCTGCGTCCCAACGCGCCCCGGTTCCATCCGCGCGCCGAGGCGCTGGCCGCGCGCCGCCCGATCCCGCCCCGGCTCGAGGTCGGCTTTCCCGCCCGCGATCTGGCCGGTGTGATGCTGCTGGAAACCGAACGCGACGGGGTGCAGACCTGGCTGACCGCGGACGGCGCCACCATCACGCTGGAGCGGGGGATGCTGACCTCGGCCAAGGGCTTCGGCGGCGGGCTGGCCAGCTCGGATATCCGCCAGAGCGCCGCGCTGATCCTGAATGGGGGGGAAGGCCAGGTCGAACGCTTCCACAGCTTTCTCAACGGCAATGACGAGATCGAGCTGCACGCCTATAAATGCCGGATCACCCTGCGGGGCGCGGACACGGTCGTGCTGGGCGGCACCCCCGTCGCCACGCAAAAACAGCAGGAAGACTGCTATGGGCTGGCCGAGCAGTTCAGCAACATTTACTGGGTGCAGACCAGCACCGGCCGCATCGTCCAGTCCTCGCAATGGACCGGCGATTTCCTGGGCAACATGTTCATAAAACGGGTGCCCGATGATAGTTAAGATTTTGAACAGCGGAGGACAGCTCGTGCGTCATACTTCCCTTTTCCTCAGCGCACTGGCCCTGACCGGCCTGATCGCCGGATGCTCGACCATCTACCGCAGCCCCTCGGTGACCGCGGGCGTGTCGGATGCCGGCAAGGTCCGCGTGGTGCCGGTGACGCCCGAGACCGTGCTGGTCGCCAACCGCTCACCCTATTCGCCCAAGACCCTGCCCTCGGTCTTCGCGCTGTCGGCCGGATCGGGCTCCTCCGCCAGCCTGCGCGGCACCGGCCCCCTACCCGAGGCGCCCTCGACCCAGGACGGGTCGCGCGCCGGGCTGCAGCTGGACCCGCCGCCGCAGGCCAATCCCGGCCCCTATACCATCGGCATCGGCGACGTGCTGGTGCTGTCCACGCCGTCCACGCAAGGAACAGCCGGAGAGCTGTCGGGCCTGCTGGCCGCGCAAAACAGCCGCAACGGCTATACCGTGCAGGATGACGGCTCGATCAACATCCCCGATGTCGGCCGCGTGCGCCTGGTCGGCCTGACCGTGGACGAGGCCGAGGCGCTGCTGTTCCAGCGCCTGGTCGAGAACCAGATCGACCCCACCTTCAGCCTCGAGATTACCGAGTTCAATTCCCGCCGCGTCTCGGTCGGCGGCGCCGTCGGCCAGCCCGGCGTGCAACCCATCACCCTGACCCGGCTGACCCTGGGCGAGGCGATCTCAGCTGCAGGCTCCGTCTCGGTCAGCGATATCGACAACTCCTCGGTCCGCATCTACCGCGACGGCAATGTCTACCAGATCCCGCTGGAAGACCTCTATTCCCGCACCGAGCTGCAGAACCTCAACCTGATCGCCGATGACTCGGTCTTTGTCGATACCGACTATGACCTCGACCGCGCCGAGCGCTACTTTGCCCAGCAGATCGCCCTGCGCGAGACCGTGCTCGAAGGCCGCCAGACCGCGCTGCAGGAACTGAACATCGCAGTCAACCTGCGCCGCGCCGACCTGGATGAGCGCCGCGACAACTTCGTCCAGTCCATCGAGCTGGACGCAATCGACCGCGATTACGTCTACCTCAGCGGCGAGGTCCGCACACAGGGCCGCTATGCCCTGCCCTTCAACCACTCGGCCACCCTGGCCGACGCGCTCTATGACACCGGCGGCGGGGTCGCAAAGGAAACCGGCGACGCGTCGGAAGTCTACGTCCTGCGCGCCGCTCAGGACCCCCGCGAGTTCGGCGCCGTCACCGCCTGGCACCTCGATACCACAAACGCCGCACACCTCACCCTCGCCGCGCAGTTCGAACTGCGCTCAAACGACATCATCTTCATCGCAGAAAACCCCGTCACCCGATGGGGAAGAACAATCAGCCAAATCACACCATCCCTCGTAACAACTCCTATCAACGCCGCAGTGAATTAA
>NZ_JBQFZU010000071.1:0-4569 GCF_056542405.1 Ruegeria sp. AD11(2025)
AGCCTTATTTGCACACGACTAGACCGCACCCCCTGAGCGTTGATAAACGCATTAACTTCACAACCTAACTTCATGACGATTCGGTGGTTTGTAAAGGCATAGACGACGATATAGAATTTTTTCTCGTCGCATCACGCTTCCCCTGCAAAACAACTTGTCCTTGTTTCAGCACCGCTATATGCGACATTTCGGAAAGTATTTCTTGTCTATGAGTAGCTATAATACAGGTCCTTGATCCAATCCAACTACCAATACGCTTCACTACTGCCTTTTCAAGATGCTCATCTAGAGATGACGTTGGCTCATCAAGTAAAATAATAGAAGGATCTTGGAGATAAATCCGAGCAAGACCGATACTTTGTTTTTGGCCAATTGACAGGCCGTCCCCACCGTCGCCTATTCTTAAGTCTAATCCCTCGGGACTTTGCTTCACAAACTTCCCCAGACCCCCAAAAGTTAATGCTTGATGGAGTTCCTCGTCGGTACTTTTATGAGTAGTGGGAGACAGGTTTTCCCTTAAGCTTCCTCGAAACATTTTTATCTCTTGCGGCAACAACCCAATGTTTCTTCTTAAATCACTGGGATCAATTTGCCGAAGATTCAACCCATCAATTTCCACTTCTCCATCCGCCGGTTGATAGAGCCCAGCAATCAGGCGCAATAACGTTGACTTCCCAGATCCATTGCTACCAAGTAAGGCAATCCGCATTCCAGCCTTAATTTCGAGATTGCCTATATCTATTGCCATTCCACGCACTTCTGAATGCGAGTAGCGTAGATTTTTTACAGAAATATCGCCATGGACTCTAGGCTTGCTAACGTACACACATTCTAGTGACCTTTCCTGTTTGGCTAACATCAAAGTTTCAAGTGCGGCTAAAGCTGATTTCATGTTCTGCCAAATCAAAAGTGAATTAGACAGCTGAGAAATAGGAGATAAAGTACGTGTTGTAAGAATAGCGACAGCGATAAGTACACCACCGGAAAGCTCTCCGGCAAAAATGAGATATACACATGCAATAACAGCGCACACGTAAGTGGCTTGTTGTATTGATGTTGCCCAATACGTTAGTAAAGCGCGTAATGTGCGTTGCTCTGTGGTTTTCAGTGCATTCAAAGCAATAACTTCCTCCCACTGCCTTTGAAACAACGATTCAGAACGGCTAATTTTAATTGCCTCCAGACTGTAGGAGGCTTCTATTAGTATTTTAGACGCTGAAGTCAAACCGCCCATAGTCTCGTCCGATAGGCGCGCCATACGACGTTGTAGTAGAATATTAGGAAGCGCTATTAAAACGGCCCCTAACATAATGATCCAGACTATAGGTCCAGCTATCCCATAAATCAAAAGTAAAAAAATAAACGAAAAGGGAAGATCAGAAATAAGGCCAATGGCGACATTCGAAAAAAATTCCTTTACTGACGAAAATTCACGAATCATATTTACAACTGCACCCGGAGAAGATGCAGATTATCCAATTTCACACCAAGTAACCGAGCAAACATATTGCTTGTGATCTCTATTTCTGCCTCCTTCCCAATATGATCAATTATTCTGGCTCGCCTTACACGCAAGATTGCTTCGAAGAGTATCGCCAACCCAACACCACTCGCGAGAACCCAGAGCGTAGGTTCGGATTGTCCCGGGATAACCCGATCGTAAACTTGTAAAGTGAAGAGCGAAACCGTTACTGCCAATACATTAGCAAATAAAGACGCCGTAATTACATCAAAGAGATAGTGCTTTTGGAGTACCAATCTACCCCAAAACCAGTGCTTATTTTCGCTACTTAATACGTGCTGGCGCAAGAGAAAGGTCAAATTCGGCAAAATCCGAAAAGCTTGCCCCGAATGCCCTTCATCAACGTCCGATAATGAAATGGAACGAACCGCTGTTGGATTGACAACGTCGAGAACGTGCAGGTCGTCGGTATCTATATCCACAACGACAAGGAATTCGTCCGATCTTAATTTTAAACAACACGGTACTACTAAATTTGTTACTTTATCCACGTCAGTCCATACTATTTCATGATCAAACCTATGCCCAACTCTCTCCAATAGCTCTTCTGTTAGTATCCCGTGCTCAACGGGTAAACCCTCCATTAAGCGTTGAGCATCCACCCCCAGAGACCTAAAATTCAACAAGGCAACAACTGCGTCTTTCAACGAGAACAACGGCAAACTGTATGCTTTTCCATTAATTTTTTTAGTCATTTTCATCCAGCGCCGCTTTTTCTGCTAGCAGACCTCTTTTCTGCGAAGATGTTAAACAGTTTATCAAGGTATTTGCTTGAACATCAATCAGTGCAATTCTGGTATCAGTTTGCTCTCTGTACAAGTCAGCACCTTCAGTCAATAATATTGATCCGACGTCTAACTGCTCCTTAAACAACATAATAGAATCGTTATTTTTTTTACTTAATGCACGCAGCGATGCTGCATCGGATAGTAGACTTTCATAACTGCTGTTTAACGCCTCAAGTTCGGCCTTAGTTTCCTTACCTTGAAGATAATAAGAGATACCTGCGGAACGAATTGATGCACGCGCGGCTTCTATCTTCCCTTTTCGACCCGGGCCCAATATATTGTTTGCATCAAGGCGAATCCCTATTGATGGCTGATCTAGGTTTCCTGAATTAAAGTTTACACCGGCATCAAGTACGATCCGAGGAAGTCTTGATGTTCGGACTATTTTTTCTTGCACCTGAGCACGCGAAAGACTTACCCGCGCTATAGCATCTTCAGGAGCTTCACCATATTGCCAATCTCTACGACAGAGCCGAATAGCGGCATCTAAATCAGTCAATGGACTTATTTCACTTTCCGGTAAAAGCTCGAAAAGATTCATTTGTGCTTGGCGCAATTTTGAATTGTCAGCGATAATGCGGCGTTTTACGCTTTGTAGTAAGGTGTTCAGTCTTAAGACCTCTCCTCTGTCTGCCACGCCTCCTTTTAAGCGAATACTCAATAAGTCGCCTATGCTTTCCAATGACTGAGATAACTTATGCAGCTCCGTAAGACGTACAGAGTATCGTGATATTTCGACAAATTCGCGCACACCCTCGAGGATAATCTCATTCCTATACTGCCAATCACGGAGATTGGCTGCTTCTACCTGTAAACTCGCGTCTTGCATCCGGGCTTGATTATGACCATTATCCCAAATCAATTGTTCAATCGATACTCCTATTGATTCTGTATGGCCCCCCCCCAAAAAAACCGAACCTCTCGGAACAACTTGTGGATATCCATCATATTTACGCGCCAGTAATGTAGCTTGAGCGGCAGTTACATCTTGTGCGGCAGTAGACTGTGTTAAGGCAACCTGTTCCAGGGCTCTCGAAATTACCGCCAATTGAGAATTTAGAGGTGATTTAGTTGCACTTGCCCCATCACTATTTTGACTGGTCGATTCAGTATTGGGCTCTTTAATCTTACCTAAAGTTATACTGTTTCCATCGTGATATTTTCCTGAGTCAAAACTACAGCTTGATTGAGCTAAGTAGATTATCAAAAAAATTGAAGTGCGACCTTTTAATTTACTTATAGTTTTTGCAGCATACAACCTTATATGCGCAGGTATAATATAACCAAGCTTTCTAGAAGCCTTGGATACAAAACTCTTCATAATGAATCTTCACTTCCATAGCGCAGATTTACCTGAGTATGATTTTTCATATGGCTCACAGAATTTCAAAGATTAAAAATGAATTTGATGTAGGTGCTGATCCAACTACTTCGACGTCTCCATCACCATTGAGATCAGCTATAGAAGAATGTTGTGCGCCTGTGGTGTTAGTTGAGAGAAACTGGGTACCTGTGTCGAATTCCCCTGAGCCATCATTCTGGAACACAACAAACGCACCGGATTGTGCACCAGCGTGAATAGATGACCCAATGATGTCAAGATCCCCGTCCCCGTCTACGTCTGCAATCGACGTGTGAGCTGCTCCAAGATCCAACGATGTATTGATCTGGGTATTTGCGTTGAAGTTCCCGGAACCGTCATTCCGGAAAACAACAAATGCATTAGAACCTACGGCTGATCCAATGATGTCAAGATCTCCATCCCCATCTATATCCGCAATCGACGTGTGGAACGCAACACTATCCAATGATGTATTGATCTGTGTCCCGGTATCGAAATTCCCGGAACCGTCATTCCGGAAAACAACAAACCCGCTCCCTCTCGCTGATCCAATGATATCAAGACCTCCATCTCCGTCCATGTCTGCAATCGACGTGTGGAACGCACCGCCATCCAATGATGTATCGATTTGGGTCCCGGTATCGAAATTCCCGGAACCGTCATTCCGGAAAACAACAAATGCATCGGAGGATCTTGACGATCCAATGATATCAAGATCTCCATCCCCGTCTATATCCGCGATTGATGTGTGGGCTGCTCCATTATCTAAAGCCGTGTCAAGCTGGCTCTTTTCAGTAAATTTAATATTGGTATCCACAACAACATTGAAGGCGGCAGAGGCGGCCGAAGGACCATTGCCCGCAACATCCGTCTGTGTCGCCGTGATCGCATAGCTGCCATCCGCAAGCGCGGTGCCG
>NZ_JBQFZU010000072.1:0-4220 GCF_056542405.1 Ruegeria sp. AD11(2025)
CCCGATGATGTATGGGGCTGTTTTGCAGTTGGCGGCGAAGAATGCGACGGGTGTGCAGGTTGGAGCGCTCAAGGCGGCGCAGGAGGCGTTCAAGGCGGCGCTTCGGAGTGGCTCGAGCGCCGAGCGGGCCATGGCCAACAACCGCTTTCACGAGATCACGGGCGAGATGGCGGACAACATCTATCTTGCGCCCTCTTTTCAGCGGTTGTTGATCGATCATGCCCGTATCGGGATGACCTTCTACCGCCCTCAGGACCGCCAGATGGCGGAGAACCTGTCCGAGGCCAGTGCCCAGCATGACGCCATCATCGCCGCCATCGAGGCGGGTGATGAGGCGGCTGCCTCGCAGCTGGCCATCGATCATTGGAACCTGTCGCGCGACCAGATCGAGCTGTTCGTCATGCCTGCCGGGCTTGACCTGCCGCTGGGGACGATGGCGCGCAAAACCCCTGCATGAGGACCTGAATGACCCCGATTTTCAATTTTGAAGGGATCTACACCCCCGTCGTGACCCCCTATCACGCCGATGGTAGCGTGAACTGGGACGCGCTGTCCGACGTGATCGAACACCTGATCGAGAACGGCGTACATGGCCTGATCTCGGGCGGCTCGACCGGTGAGAACTATGCCCAGACCGTTGCCGAGCGTCTGGAGCTGGCCAGGTTCACCCATGAGCGCCTGAAAGGCCGCCTGCCGCTGGTGGTGGGCACGGGGGCGATGATGACGCCGGACTCGATTGCGCTGGCCGCCGGCGCGCGCCAGATCGGCGCGGATGCGATCCTGCTGGCCAGCCCGGCCTATTCGGTGCCGACCGACCGCGAAAACGCGCTGAATGCGCTGGCCATCGACAAGGCGGCTGATCTGCCGGTGATGCTGTACAACTATCCGCACCGCACCGGCACCATGATGGGCGCGGAATTCCTGGACCGCGTCGGCCGCAGCCGCAACTTCTGCGGCATCAAGGAAAGCTCGGGCGATATCAACCGGGTACATCTGCTGGCGCGCGACTATCCGCATGTCCAGATGGGCTGCGGCATGGACGACCAGGCGCTGGAGTTTTTTGCCTGGGGCGCCCCGTTCTGGGTTTGTGGCGGGTCGAACTTCCTGCCCGCGGAACATGTGGCGCTGTACAATGCCTGCGTGGTCGAGGGCAACTTTGACAAGGGCCGTCGCATCATGAGCGCGATGCTGCCGCTGATGCATGTGCTGGAACAGGGCGGCAAGTTCATCCAGACCATCAAGCACGGCGTCACCATGAACGGGATCGACGCGGGCGTCATGCGCGCGCCCCTGAAGGGTCTGAACAAGGATGACAAGCGCGCGCTGGAACAGGTCACGCGCGTATTGAAACGCAAGATCGCCGACATCGTGGCAGAAGGGTAAGACACATGGATCTGCTGACACAGGACGAATACAAATCCATTGCCGCAGGTCTGAACCTGCCCACCGGCGCGTTCATCGACGGCACCTTCCGCCCGGCGATTTCCGGCAAGACCTTCACCAGCACCAACCCGGCCACCGGCGAAACGCTGGCCGAGATCGCCGCCTGCGGTGCCGAGGACGTGGACTTTGCCGCCGAGAAGGCGCGCGAGGCGTTTGACGACGGCCGCTGGTCGAAACTGCACCCGTCCGAACGCAAGGACGTGCTGATCCGGCTGTGCAAACTGATGACCCGCAACGCGCGCGAATTGGCGGTGATGGAAAGCCTCGACAGCGGCAAGACGATCTACGACTGCGAGACCGTGGACCTGCCCGAGACCATCCACTGCCTGAAATGGCACGCCGAGGCGATCGACAAGATCTATGATCAGGTGGCGCCGGCCAGCGACGATCACATCGCCATGGTGGTGCGTGAGCCGATCGGCGTTGTGGGCCTGGTGCTGCCGTGGAACTTCCCGCTGCTGATGCTGGCGTGGAAGATCGGCCCGGCTCTGGCGGCGGGCTGTTCGCTGGTCGTCAAGCCGGCCAAGGAAACCACCCTGACCGCGCTGCGCGTGGCCGAACTGGCTGTCGAGGCCGGACTGCCCGCCGGTGTTCTGAACATCCTGCCCGGTGGTGGCGGAGACGTGGGCGAACCGATCGGCCGTCACATGGATATCGACATGGTGTCCTTCACCGGCTCGACCGTGACCGGCAAGAGGTTCCTGACCTATTCGGCGGAAAGCAACGCCAAGGAGGTTGTGCTTGAGATGGGCGGCAAGAACCCGGCCATCGTCATGGACGATGCCGAGAACCTGGACCGCGTGGCCCAGCATCTGGTCAACGGCGCGTTCTGGAACATGGGCGAGAACTGCTCGGCCAGTTCGCGCCTGATCGTGCACAAGGACGTCAAGGCCGAATTGCTGGAGCGCATCGCGCATCATGCCAAACAGTGGAATATCGGCGACCCGCTGGACCCGGAAACCCGCATGGGCGCGCTGGTGTCCGAGGCGCACTTTGCCAAGGTTTGCAGCTACTTGGATCAGGCCGAGAATGTGGTGATCGGCGGCAAGGCCAATGACGGGTTTGTCGAGGCCACGGTGGTCGAGGTCGCGGACAACAACGCCCTGCTGGCCCGCGAAGAGATCTTTGGCCCGGTCCTGTCGGTGATCGAGGTCTCGGGCTTCGACGAAGCCATCGCGGTCGGCAATGACACCGAATACGGCCTGTGCGCGTCGATCTTCACCGCCAATGCCAAACGCGCCATCCGCGGTGCCCGCGCCCTGCGGGCCGGTACCGTGACGGTCAACAGCTTTGGCGAGGGCGACATCTCGACCCCGTTTGGCGGGTTCAAGCAATCGGGCTTTGGCGGCCGCGACAACTCGGTCCATGCGCATGATCAGTACACCCAGCTGAAAACCATCTGGATCGATCTGGCCGATGATGCAGACGAGGCGGTGGATTGACCCGCTACACCGCCAGAACCCTGCCGGTCCACCGCGGACCGGCCGCCTGGAGCGCCATTCTTGGCGCCCAGCCCCCGGCGGTTGCGCTGGAGAGTGACACCACCGCCGACTTTGTCATCGTCGGCGCGGGCTTTGCCGGCCTGTCGGCCGCGCGGCGTCTGCACCAGTTGCAGCCCGATGCGAAAGTGGTGGTGCTGGAGGCCGGGCGCGTGGCCGAAGGGGCTGCGGGCCGCAATTCCGGCTTCATGATCGACCTGCCGCATGATCTGGCCTCGGATGACTATGCCGGGTCCGGTGACGACCGCAAAATGATCGGCCTGAACCGGAAGGCGATTGCCTTTGCCCGCGCGGCGGTCGAGCAATATCGGATCGACCCGAACTTCTTTGATCCGGCGGGCAAAGTGAACGGTGCCGCCAGCGCGGCGGGCCATGCCCATAACGTCAGCTATGCACAGCACCTCGAGACGTTGGGCGAAACCAGCGAGATGCTGGATTCCCAGCAGATGCACGACCTGACCGGCTCGCGCCACTACCGGTCGGGCCTCTACACATCCGGAACGGTCATGTTGCAGCCCGCAGGCTATATTCGCGGACTGGCCGCCGGATTGGTCGGGGACGGCGTGGCGCTGTACGAGAATTCCGCTGTAACCGGGTTCGAAAAGCACGGCGGCGCGTGGCAGGTAAAAACCCGGCGCGGCGCGGTCAGCACCGGCGCAGTGATCCTGACGGTCAATGGCCATCTCGAAAGCTTCGGCATCGAGCGCAACCGGCTGATGCAGCTGTTCCTGTTTGCGGCGATGACGCCCGAACTGGACAGCGCCGCGCTGGCCCGGCTGGGCGGCCGGCCCCGCTGGGGGGTGACCCCCTCCGATCCGATGGGCACCACGATGCGGCGCATTGATACCGGTCAGGGCGGCAATCGCATCATCACCCGCACCTGCGCCGCGCTGCGCCCCGGCTTGGCGGCGAGGGCGCGCGATCTGACGCGGGCATCGCGGGTGATGCAGCGCAAGTTCGAGCAACGCTTCCCGCAATTGGCCGGGACCGAGATGCAATATCATTGGGCCGGCCACCTGTGCCTGAGCCTGAACGGCGTCTCAGTCACGCGCCAGATCGACCAGGGCATCTATTCCGGCTGCGTCCAGAACGGTCTGGGCACCGCACGCGGCACCCTCACCGGCATCGCAGCGGCGGAACTGGCCTGCACCCACAGCTCCGATATAACCCGCCATTTTGAAACCGAAGACCAACCCAAACGCCTGCCACCCCAACCCTTCCGAGAAATCGGCGCAAACGCAGTGCTGCGCTGGAAAGAATGGAAAGCGCGCGACGAAT
>NZ_JBQFZU010000073.1:0-4013 GCF_056542405.1 Ruegeria sp. AD11(2025)
GGCCGCATACATGTCAGCACCTGGCTACGCGAATTACCAGCCAAAGATTCTTCTTGCCCAAAGGGGGATGTCCATACATGTCGCAAACTTTCTGGATAGTTATGCATCATTGAAATTGGCGGGCAGTTTCGGTCCCGAGATCAAAGACGAGCTCGACCTTAGTGAGATCCGCCGCGTGGGCGTGGTGGCATACCATGTCCTCTGCCGAGCGTTCTGCTCCCGATGACTGTCCGAACAGGGCGAAAGAGATGCCGTCGAATATGGTCGTCTTGCCAGCACCAGTCTCTCCATTGATGCCGAATATCCCGGCATCCATGGCTGCAGTGAAGTCTACAACCTCGGTACTTGCGTAGGCGTTTGGTCCCAACTTCGTCAATCTCCATTTGATGCTCGTGCGATCTTGCAGTCCCGCTTCAACTCATTCGCCAAGGTCCGCTAACGCAGATGCTGTCATTTCAGTTCGCAATCGCAGCGAACTTCCGCTTCCCTCCCTTCGTGCCGTATTTCAGCCCCCTACCCGTCCCGATCCAGCTTTAACCAATATCGCGTGTACCGAAGTTCACCCGTTCGGCTCAGAGCACCTTTCTCTACCAGATCCTGCAGATCCCGCGTCGCCGTGGCGCGCGACGTTCCTGTGATCGAAATATAGTTCTCGGCGCTCAGCCCGCCTTTGAACCCTTCCGGTCCAGCCTTAAACAAACGTGCGATTACCTTGCCTTGGCGGGGATTGAATTGATCACGATGCCTGTCATAGAAATGCGTCTTGGCAATAAAGAAGCCGACCCGCTCAAGCGTCACCTGCTGTGCTGTAAGGACTGTCTCTGCAAACCAGATAAGCCATGGTGTCACGTCTAGCGTCTTTTGATGACGTTCGAGTTGGTCGTAATATGCCTTCCGCTCTCGCTCGATCGTGAAAGCAAGGGCAATCAGGCTTGGCTGACCAATATTTTGCGCCAGGGATTTTTCCGCCAGCGCCCTGCCCAACCGACCATTGCCGTCTTCAAAGGGGTGAATGCTCTCGAAATACAGATGGCTCAATCCGGCCCGGATCAGTGCGCGCAATGGTTCGGGACCATTTGGTGCGGTCCGATTGAACCAGGTTACGAAATGATCCATTTCAGTCGGCACCTGATGCGAGGGCGGCGCTTCGAAATGCACCGTTGGGCGGTCTAAGCGGCCTGAGACGATTTGCATCGCATCTTCGTGGCTCCGGTATGATCCAATCTTTTCCAGATGCCTGTCATGAGACAGAAGCATGTCATGCCACCGAAACAGGGTGCCATGTGATAGCGGCTCCGAATAGGTGGAGTAAACATCCACCATCATCTCTGAAACGCCCTGCTCGCGCGGTTTGGATGGATAGCTGTCGGGAGCCAATCCAAGATGCCTACGCAAGGAAGATTGCACGCTGAGCCGATCCAGCATCTCACCTTCGATCGCGCTGGTTTTCATTGCTTCTTCGCTTAGCAGATCGATACGCAATTGATCTCGATCCGATGTGTTCACATGATGAACCGCTCCAATAACTTCCCCTGAGGACAACAGAAACTGTTGCTCGTATGGTTCGAGTCTTGTGGCGTCGTAACGAAAGGTCGGCCAGTCAGTGTTCTGCCAGTTCCACATCGTGAGGTATAAGCCTTCTTTCTATAGCTCACTATTTATGGGTCTGTGATTTATAGAGGTCAATCCTATTGCTCACCTTTTTCAAATTCTTCAATCCGATCATCGATTGGAGGTGTAGGTTGAAAACGGTAAATTTCATCCTGTTTCCCAAAATTTAGGTAGCATTGGAGGTCCGCGAGAGCATTGCCTTTGGAGACAACTCTCCCTTTTCGATCTTAGCCAGCAAAGAAATCAGGTAAGCCCCTGGAGACTGTATGTTCTCAGCACGTTGAAAAATGTATCCGAGAACAACGAAGCGAATAGCTGGGCCAAACGTTGATTTCATTGCATACCAGGTTTGGCCAAGCCGTAGATACTCGGCGATATCATCCATAAGCCGATCACAGTGGTGCTGATCTTTTGCAAAGCGTAGTTCTGAGCATAGCCGTGGAAAACTGCGCTCCATTTGGTCTGGAGAAACTTGAATCTGAGAAAGTTTTTCTTTCTTAACTTCCGGATTCAAAGAGTCCTCTTTGTGCCCCTCAATTTCACTGTCACTGGCCCTCAAATTTTCTGTATCTGTCTGTGTTATCTCGGAGATTTCCACAGAGATTTCTGCCAGCAGCTCGCTGAGCACATTCGCATCTGGTTTGCGACGCAGAGCATTGCGTACGGTGGTCATCAAACCCGAGATTTTGGTGTCGTCTGCTAGGAGCTCCCTGAGGCGTGCCAGAGCGGCCGAAACCTTGTCGCGGAGTACAGTGAACTCCAGAACTCGATCAGCATGCCTCTGGGCTTCCTGGATGAACTCAGCGTGCCGTTCAGACAAGGGCATCAGGGAGAGCCCAGTTGCAGTGACCACCCTGCCCTGTCGGTTCCGACGTGCCCAACGTTTTCCATTTGCGCTCATGACGCGACGGATAAGTCCAAGCTCAACCAGAGCCGAAATATGGCGCTCAACGGTCTGTACGCTGACATGAGTTCGTTTGGCGATCGCCGCGTTGGAGGCGAAACAAATGTGATGATCATCTTGGTCCGCAGTAATCTGATCACCGCCCACAAAAGAAATCATCGCTCTCAGGACATTGAGAGTTGTGGATTTTAACCCAAGAGGTTCTCTGGCCTCTTCAACGGCGCGAAGAAGTATCCATTTTTTGGGCGTACTACTCCCCTGCCCTGCCGTTCCCGACAAGGTTGCTCCATTTGGAGCCAATGCTGTTAGTGTTTTCATGATTATCTATTGGCAGACAAAATTTACCCGTTCGCTCAAGAGCGTTTTTTCTTGTGTGGCGATTCGGGTGCTGCTAGATTCTAGGTGTCTAATCTAAGAATTGCGCTTTGCGCAGCAGCCCTCGAAGCTCCGGTTTCGGGGGTTTTGTTTGTTTGCCTTCCTCCTTTCTGCTCGTCCTCAGTTCTTTTTCTCGGCGTTTACAGCTGTAAACTCAGCGTGTGAGCGCTTGATGATTTCAGCCATGTTTTTGTCCAACCAGCTAGCGAAGCCGGCGTTAGCTCCAGTTCTTTTGACTGAAACAGTTAGTGATCCGTTGGAGGATTTGATTGTAACGCCTTCGATTGGGCTGACTTCGGCTGCACCTTCTCTTTGTCGTGCACCACGTTTGGCAGCTGCTTTAAGGAGCATTTCCAGCCGATCATCTGACGACATTGATGGCTCAATGGTTTCTAGCAGGTTTGCAGCTTCTTCTTCCGCTAGCTTGCCTGCAATGAAGTGTTCTGCAAGCACGGTCCATTTTGGGCGGCCAGATTTTGGGGCTGCGCCTATCATGTCACCAATCGTTGCAGGAACATGTTGCGTAACTTTTGTCAGGTGGGACAGCCCTGATTTCGAAAGGTTCAATACTTGCCGCACCGTTGCAGTGCCATGCCCTGAAGTCAGGATCGCCTCGGCGAAACGTGCTTTCTCGTAGAAAGAAAGATTGCGTCTCGCAGCATTCTCAAGCCCCTTGGCGAGAAGCGCTGAAGCATCGTCGATATCCTGAACATTAGCGCGGACTTTAATGCCGAGTTCACGACAGGCCTTGAGTCTCCTTCTCCCATAAATTGCCTCGTACCGACCGTCGGATTTTGATTTTCTGACAAGAATGGGAACTTGTTGGCCACCGTCTTGTATGCTCGACATCAAGCTTTCGAAACTATCGTCTTCTTCGTCAGTGTTTACAGCTGTAAACTCACCAAGCCTATCGGCTGGCCCCCAATCGTCGATCAGAGCAGGGGCGTTGGGTTTTGGGGCTTTATCGATGGCCTTGGGGCTGGAGCGCGCGATGGGGTGTTGTCACGTTAACTTCCGACCCACCAAGGAATGCTGATGCCCGGACTTCAAGCAGCTCGAGTGGCGGCATTCCAGGCGTCAAATGCTTCGAGGCGGTGATATCGAATTGTTAAGGCTGAGCGAC
>NZ_JBQFZU010000074.1:0-3953 GCF_056542405.1 Ruegeria sp. AD11(2025)
CAAGGTCCAAATCCGCCATTTTGCTAACCTCCTGATGGTTTCCATCTCCAAAACCTACCAGATGAGAGATCAGGGGATGTCCATTCCATCACAACCGATGAACGTCCGGAAAGGGCCGTCTCCGAAATCCAGCGGCAATGGAGAAGGGGCCAATACCGCCCCGCGGCAAGGAATGATGCATGAATAAACAACTACTGTGGCCAGTTCGCACTGGAATGGCCTCGATAGCCCAGACACGAACTTCATTCATTAACTTTTGGCTTCCAATTGGCTTGTTTCATAGCGTCGCCAAGTTCCACCCCGTATTCTGGATTCGCAAATAGTCTTTGAAACAAAATATCCACCCTACTGTCAGGCCATTCACGCGAGAGTTTATCTGACATAGCTTGAGCTTCACTTTCGTTCCCCAGCATCTGATGAGCCGCCATCAGATAGGCGACAGAAACAGGGCCGACTGGGCCACCCTTTTGGGTCACCTGCTCAAAGGCGGAAACGGCACCTTCGAAATCCTTCAGATGGAACTTTGCAGACCCCATCGCGTTCTGAAACACATAACCTCGGTCCAAATCTATTTTCGACAGTGCGTCTTCGCTGATCGCCACGACTTTTTCGAACTCACCTGAGTACAACAGGATCAATGACACGAACTCCAGCACGTGCACGTCGTTTGGTGCCAACCGCTGCGCCCTGTACGAGAACTCCATAGCTTCAGGCCAATTACCCTTGGTAAATTCGACCCAGGCCTTTGCAGATTGGCTCCACCCCATTTCGGGTGCCAATTCAATCGCCCGGCTGGCCTGTGTGTCCGCGTAACGCAGCAAGTCGCCGGTTGGATCAGCGTCCGGTGTAACCAGCACTATCGTTGCTGCAACCTGCGCGGCTCCTGCATGGCCTCCGAAATAGCTGTCGTCGTTTTCGATTGCCCCCTTGAATATCGTCAGGGCTCCGTTCAGTCGCGCGGGCTCCAAGGCCGGAAAGATCAAATCGCGGCCCGAATTGGCCAGGTTCACGGCCTGAAGCCGCATGGGGGATGCATCAAATATCGCGCTGCGCTCATCTTGGCTCAGGCTATCGACTGGCAGGCTGACTGGAACCCCACGATTTGTCGACATTAACGCAATTGCCACAGCAACACAGATTATAAGGAAAACCCCTGCAATCCCAATGAACGGGCGCGGCCAGGTGTAAGTCTTGGTTTCCGTCTCAGGTATTTCGGGCTGATCCGTCCCGGGCGATTTAATCGATATCTCAGGTGCGTACCCGCCTTTTGGCAGATCGAAAACAGTGACTTCATCGCGGCCATCTTCGACATAATATTCGGCCAGCTTGCGACGCAGGCGACCGGCGTCCACCCGCACCACATTTTCTCTTCGCGCCATCTCGGACATGGTCGCGCCGTAGACATCCATGGCGATTGTTTTGGCACGGATGTCATCGGCTCGACCGCTGATTGATTCCTCGACGACGTAGATAAGAAAGTCCTGCAGTCGCTGTGATCCAGCGAATGTCTGGGATCCGACAAGTCGCTGAAGCGCGACCCGCACATCTTTGGCGTCAGGCGTTCTACCACCACTAATACTAGTCGATGTGCTTTTGGATAATTCCATTTTTTCAGCAAGTTACATCTCTGATTATACCGTATTATGCCCCGATAAACCTTTTGTGAGAAGTGAATTCGGCCAACAATTCGGGGAATCTGTTGATTAGTCGAACGAGCGTCGAATTTGAAAGGTTACGTGCTTGATACCCTGTTTCCGAACCACCAAGCCGCAATTGCAGACTTACGGCGCGCGGACACGGTGTTCGATGAGATTTGCCGGGACTACCAGCTTCTCAGCGACGAGTATCTCTCCATGAATGATGAGCCGGCAAGCCAATCGTACCAGTTTGCCTGCGATATCCGCGAAACCCTGGATGGTCTTCGGGATGAAATCGCCCAGTCACTGCGGCGCGCAGGTAAGATGTAATTCGAAAATGGGGAAGGGATACCGATGAGATCAATATTTAAACATGCCTCGGCCATGGTGCTGATGGCTGGCGCGAGCTTTGCTCAGGATGCGCCCATCATTCATGACGGAGAGTTCCAGTTTCTCCGCGCACAATTTGGCGATCAATGGGATGCTCAGGATACGGAAATCGACGCAAAGCTTGCAGAAATCCGTGACGCCAATGACGGCAAGCCCCCTAATATTCTCTACATTCTGATCGACGATGTCAGCTTCGGTCAGATGGGCAACCGGACGATGAACTATGTCACCGGTTTCGATACGCCCAACATCAACGATTTTGCCACCGAAGGCATGTCCTTGATGAGGATGTATACCGAGCCATCCTGCACGCCAACACGAACAGCGATGTTGACAGGTCGTCATCCGGCGCGCGCGGGCGTGGAAGAGGTCAAGGTTGCGCTGGTCGGTGAAGGTCTTGCGGCCGAAGAAGTCACGATTGCCGAAATCCTGAAGGAGGAAGGGTACAACACCGCGCATGTCGGGAAATGGCATCAGGGCGATATTGAACAATCCTATCCGCACAATCAGGGGTTTGACTGGGCGGCCTTTCCTTTGCACCAGCAAGTTCAACTGAGTCTGATGATACGGGACGCAATGGTCGCCAACAACATGCTTGGCTACCATGCGTCGGGTCAGTCCAACCAGTTTCAGTTGGATCAACGGTTCAAACCCTACGGTCTGGTAACTGGCGTTGAAGGTGAAGCTGGTGGTCTTGCCCGCGAAGTCGATATGGCACCGGGCGAGGAATGGACGCAGGCGAAATACGAAGAAATGAACCTGCGCTATCAGCGTCAGGCATTGGAACAGCTGGAGAAGCTGGCTTCGCAGGACGATCCGTTCTTCATGCAGTACTGGCCGCTCTATCCGCTAAACTTTGCCTATCCTGATGAGGCCGTTTCCCGCAACGGCGGCTTCCATGCCGACAAGTTGCAGATCCTGGACGGTTGGATCGGCGAGGTGCTGGCCAAGCTGGATGAAACCGGAAAGGCAGACAACACCATCGTCATGATCATGGCCGACAATGGCCTGATGTATCATTATGAGGGGACTTCCGGCCTGAACCAGCTGATTTACCGCGGCGGCAAGACGCAGCATCTTGAAGGTGGTGTGCGTACCGATGCCTTCATCCGGTGGCCCGGCGCTATCGAGCCCGGCAGCGCGGCGGGTGACATTGTGCATGTCTCAGACCTGTTCACCACCTTTGCCCGGATCGCAGGTGCAACCGACCGCATTCCGCGCGACCGTGTAATTGACGGTATCGACCAGACCGCGCTGCTGCTTGAAGGCGAAGGCAACTCGCGCCGCGACTATGTTTACGTATATGAAGGACCGATCTTGCGCTCAGTAGTCAAGCAGGAGTTCAAAATGCACCTGCCTGCCCCCGGCCAACCCGGCGCAGCGGCTCCCGTGTTCAATGTCTACCGCGACCCACGCGAGGAACATCCCCTTATCGGGTACTCCCTATGGTCCGGGGCGTCTTTTCAGGACATGGTCAAGCGCCATCAGAAAACCATTGCCAAACACCCGCATCTGCCACTCGGAAAGGGTGTTCCTTATGAAGGAATCGAGAACCTTCGCCCTGAAAGCGAACTAACCAGGGAAGTCTTTTCTAGCTGGCAATAACGAACTTGGGACGGTGGTGGCAAAGCCACCATCTCATCAATCGCACGAGAACTTTTCAGGTACATGATGGCCAGCCATTTTTTCATTCATTCTATCCTGACGTCCGCGTTGCTGATAGCGGGTAGCGCTGCCGGAGCAGAGGAAAACGCGTCAAACCCATTGGCTGCGGTCAACAACACGGACATTCGCTATCAGTATTTTGATCTGGAGGGCGGCGCAGACCGTCAGGAGGTGTTGTCACGTTAACCGTCGTTCGGTTGCTCATGCTTGGATTTGGACATAGGTGACATCGATGAATTCATCGTCGATCAGCTACAAGCA
>NZ_JBQFZU010000075.1:0-3684 GCF_056542405.1 Ruegeria sp. AD11(2025)
GCGAAGTCATCTGGCGTTTTCCAGACGATTATCCGCAAAGGATCAGGGAACTGGGGCGTTTGTACTGAAGGAAAGGAACCGTCTGGTTATCCCCGTCTATTCTCTATTCTGATCAGCTTGCCACACGAGGCTCCCTCGGATCACATCGAAACTCTTATGTAAGGTCATCCATAGGTCAGACTTATGACGTTGAAGGTATAATCGATTTTTCTTGGCATATTAATCTGTCAAGATACCATTGCTCAAATGTGAATTTTACGCCGCGCAAGAATGGCGAACCTGTCAAACAATTCACCAACAGAGGAAAACCATGAAACGGACGACATCATTTTATTCGGCATTGGCGGTCGGTTTACTGACTGCGACGGTTGCGGCATCGGAGACGGAACTGACAGTTTACACCGCTGTCGAGGCGGAGGATCTGGCGAGGTATGCAGAGACGTTCAACCAGAGTAACCCTGATATCAAGATCAACTGGGTCCGGGACTCGACGGGGATCATCACCGCGAAACTGCTGGCTGAACGGGACAACCCACAGGCGGATGTGGTCTGGGGGTTGGCGGCGACCTCTCTGCTGCTGTTGAAATCCGAAGGGATGCTGGAGCCTTATGCCCCGGTTGGCGTAGACAAGCTGGATGCGAAATTCGTCGATGGTGACAACCCGCCTGCCTGGGTTGGCATGGACGCCTGGGTTGCCTCGGTTTGCTACAACACGGTTGAGGCGGAAAAGGCCGGGTTGAAGCCGCCCACTTCGTGGAAGGACCTGACTGATCCGATGTACAAGGATCAGGTGATCATGCCGAACCCGAATTCGTCTGGCACGGGGTTCCTTGATGTGTCCAGCTGGCTTCAAATGTTTGGCGAAGAAGGTGGCTGGGAATACATGGATGCGCTGCACGAGAATATTGCGCGCTACACCCATTCCGGCTCGAAGCCTTGCAAACTGGCGGCGGCGGGTGAGATCCCGATTGGTATCTCTTTTGCGTTCCGTGGGGCGAAGTCCAAAGCTGATGGCGCACCGCTGGAAATCATTGTGCCTTCGGAAGGCGTCGGCTGGGACATGGAAGCAACCGCGATTGTGGCCGGCACTGCAAATCTGGAAGCCGCGCAGAAGCTGGTGGACTTCACCGTCACCAAAGAGGCCAACGAGATGTACAATACCGGCTATGCGGTCGTGGCGTATCCCGGCGTTGCAAAACCGGTTGAACACTTCCCAGAAGGTCTTCTGGATGCGATGATCAACAATGATTTCGAGTATGCCGCCAACAATCGCGCGGCAATCCTGAAGGAATGGCAGTCTCGCTATGACGGAAAGTCTGAAGCGAAATAATTCCATTGGCAGGGGGGGCTTTTGTGCCTCTCCTGCCCGCCACTCTCTTGTTCCCACCAACACAACCAACTCACCCGGCGCGCACCAGCCAGGATCGGTCGTGCCCGAGGTGCAGATGTGAGGACCTCTCCCGTGCTTCAGAAAACACCACCCGGTGAACTGTATCTCAGCATCCAGAATTTGTGGAAAGCGTTCGGCAGCTTTCTGGCACTCAAGGACATCTCTCTTGAAATCAAAGAAGGTGAATTCATTCGTTTCCTTGGCCCGTCCGGCTGCGGCAAGACCACCTTGTTGCGGGCGATTGCCGGGCTGGATCTGCAGACCAAGGGTACGATTATGCAGGATGGCAAGGACGTCTCCAACCTGCCTCCGTCCGAGCGTGTCCGTCATCGAATGATTTGGAACACGAGCGTTTGATTGGCTTAGGAGGATCAGGCTCGCCGCAGTTTCAATCTACGCCGCGTTCTGATGATGCAGCAAGCGGCGTTTCTGGATTGTCTGGTGTTTGATTTCCTTTCTGCGTCTGAGGATTGTTTCGGCTCGACCGAAATAGACATCGGCGGGTGTCAGATTGCTGATGCTCTCGTGGTATCGGTTGTGGTTGTAGTGATTGATGAAGTCGCCGATGGCCTGTTCGAGCGCTCCTGGCAGATAGTAGTTTTCCAGCAGGACACGGTTCTTCATCGTCTGATGCCATCGCTCAATCTTGCCCTGGGTCTGCGGATGGTTGGGCGCTCCCCGAACATGATCCATACCCTGCTCATCCAGCCATTTCGCCAACTCGCCAGAGATGTAACTGCTGCCGTTGTCGCTGAGCAGCCGGGGCTTGTGGGCAACGGTGACACTGTCACAACCTGATGCAGCCAAAGCGTCTTCCAGCGTTCCTGTGACATCGTCAGCTTTCATCGTGGTGCAAAGGCGCCAAGAGACAACGTAACGGCTGTAATCATCCAGGATCGTAGACAGGTAGAACCAGCCCCAACCGATGACTTTGAGATAGGTGAAGTCGGTCTGCCAAAGCTGGTTCGGCCGCACAGTCTTCTCATGGAATTCATCCGCCGCTTTGATGGTGATGCAGGCTGGGCTAGTGATCAGATCTTGTGCCTTCAGAAGCCTGTAAACACTGGCCTCAGAAACGAAGTAGCGCCTGGTGTCGGTGAACCGCACCGCAAGCTCGCGGGGCGATAACTCGGGTTCTTCCAGAGCCAGTTCCACGATCTGCTTGCGCACCTTGTCGGGGATGCGGTTCCAAACCCTACCTGGCCGGGAATGGCGATCCTCAAGCCCGGCCTCGCCGAAAGACAGATACCTGTCGTACCAGCGGTAGAAGGTCGTTCTGGGAATGCCGAGCTTTTCCAGTGTGCGTTTGATCGGCAGGTGCGAACCGTCAACCAGCCGGATGATCTCAAGCTTTTCGGATGCGGGATATCTCATTCGTCGTCTCCCCCATCCTCGAACATGCTTTTTTTGAGCAGCCGGTTCTCAAGGGTCAGGTCGGCGACTACCTCTTTCAGCGCCGACGATTCCGCTCTCAAATCCTTCACCTCAGAGCTGGTAGCCTGGCGTGCGGTATCGCCAGCCAACCGCTTCTTACCGGCCTCAAGGAACTCTTTCGACCAGCTGTAATACAGGCTCGTAGCTATTCCTTCACGGCGACACAGCTCCGCTATGCTGTCTTCACCACGAAGCCCATCCAACACAATACGGATCTTCTCCTCTGCCGAATGCTGGCGCCGTGTCTTCCTGCGGATGTCTTTGACAACTCTCTCTGCTGACGCTTTCTGTTTCCCGGATTTCATTCTCATCTCCACTCTCTGATGGTTACGATGAGCCTGAAATCCTCCGCTACGCAATCAACCTAGTCTGTTCCATGGGTGCTGATGGCGGACACCTGATACTAGGTTCCAGCACCGTCTGATGTAGCACCGTTCGAGTGCTTGCTTTGGGCTGACTGTGGTCCTTTGGAGTATAAACGCGAATGGCGGCAATGTCCGCGTCTCTATGGTTGATCCTGATTTGTGGGTTAGTGTCCGAGGACGTGGTGTAATTTCCTCGGCGTTGCCGGTGTAATCCGGGTGGCCATCGAGGTGTATGGTCGAGGTGGAGTTTCGACGCTTCAACCCCGAACCACACGGAGACCCCGATGACCAAGACCACCATGGACCTCAGCGAACTTCTGGAAAAGCACGATCAAGGCGATTTCCTTCGCGCCGTTGCAGAAGCGGTCCTTCAGCTGATCATGGAGGCCGACGTCGAGGGCTTGATCGGCGCCGGCCGTCACGAACGCGCCGAGGGTCGCACGACCTGGCGGAACGGTTATCGCGAGGGCGCGCCCGACACCCGCTTGGGCACGG
>NZ_JBQFZU010000076.1:0-3626 GCF_056542405.1 Ruegeria sp. AD11(2025)
CCCCCGCCATTTTGGCGGGGGGGATCTGATTATTATTCTGCTGCGTCTTGGTATGCGTCCATTGGGGGGCATGTGCAGACGAGGTTTCGGTCTCCGTATGCGTTGTCGACGCGGTTGACGGGGGACCAGTATTTGTCGACGCCCATGGAGCCCGGCGGGAAGCAGGCCTGTTCGCGGGTGTAGGGGCGGTCCCAGTCGCCGACCAGATCGCGCACCGTGTGGGGGGCGTTTTTCAGCGGGTTGTTCTCCGCGTCGATCTTGCCGTCGATGATGTCCTGCGCCTCGGCCCGGATCGAGAGCATGGCGTCGCAGAAGCGGTCCAGCTCCGCCATGGGTTCCGATTCCGTCGGTTCGACCATCAGGGTTCCGGCCACCGGCCAGGACATGGTCGGCGCGTGGAAGCCTGAATCCACCAGACGTTTGGCGATGTCGTCCACGGTGACATGCGCCTCGGCGTCCAGCGGACGGGTGTCGAGGATGCATTCATGCGCCACACGGCCCGACTCGGACGTGTAGAGGATCGGATAGGCATCCTGCAGACGTGCCGCGATGTAGTTGGCGTTCAGGATCGCCACTTTGGTCGCCTGCGTCAGACCCGCACCGCCCATCAGCAGCACATAGGCCCAGCTGACCGGCAGGATCGAAGGCGAACCAAACGGTGCCGCCGAGACCGGACCCACGGCGGTGCCGTATTCCGGGTGGCCGGGCAGGTGCTCTTCCAGATGCGCCTTGACGCCGATCGGACCCATGCCGGGGCCGCCGCCGCCATGGGGGATGCAGAAGGTCTTGTGCAGGTTCAGGTGGCTGACATCGCCGCCAATGTCACCGGGGCGCGACAGGCCGACCATGGCGTTCATGTTGGCGCCGTCGATATAGACCTGACCGCCATGGTCATGGGTGATCTGGCAGACCTCCTGCACGGTGGTCTCGAACACGCCATGGGTGGACGGGTAGGTGATCATGCAGGCGGCCAGATGATCGGAATGCTTCTCGGCCTTGGCGCGGAAGTCATTCAGATCAATGTTTCCCTTGTCATCCGCCTGCACCGGCACAACCTGCCAGCCCACCATCTGGGCCGAGGCCGGGTTGGTGCCATGCGCCGAGGTCGGGATCAGGCAGACATTGCGGTGCCCTTCACCACGGGCGAAGTGATAGTTGCGGATGGTCAGCAGGCCTGCGTACTCGCCCTGTGCGCCCGAATTGGGCTGTTGGCTGATCGCATCATAGCCGGTGATCTGGCACAGCTTGTCGTTCAGGTCGGCAATCATCTCGTGATAGCCCTGCGCCTGATCTTGCGGCACAAACGGATGCAGGTTGGAGAACTCGGGCCAGGTGACCGGGATCATCTCGATCGTCGCGTTCAGCTTCATGGTGCACGAGCCCAGCGGGATCATCGCGCGGTCCAGCGCCAGGTCACGGTCGGCCAGACGGCGCATGTACCGCGTGATCTCGGCCTCGGCCCGGTTCTGGTGGAAGATCGGGTGGGTCAGATAGGCGCTTTCGCGCAGCGCATAATCCGGCAGGCGGTATTGCTTGTTCGAGCTGTCATCCTTGCGGTCGATGCCGAAGGCCCCCCAGACGGCCTCGATGGTCTCGGGGCGGGTCTGTTCGTCCAGGCTGATGCCCACCTTGCTGTCGCCGACCTTGCGCAGGTTGACGCCCCGGGCCACGGCGGCCTCCATCACGACGTTCTGCAGATGGCCGACCTCGACCGTGATGGTGTCGAAGAACACCTCAGGTTCGACCGAGAAGCCCGCCTCTTCCAGACCGGCCGCCATGCGCGAGGTTTTGCGATGCACCGATTGCGCGATGGCCTTGATACCGTCGGGGCCGTGGTACACGGCATACATCGAGGCGATCACCGCCAGCAGCGCCTGCGCGGTACAGACGTTCGAGTTGGCTTTCTCGCGGCGGATGTGTTGCTCGCGGGTTTGCAGCGACAGGCGATAGGCCTTGTTGCCGCGGCTGTCGATGCTGACACCGATGATCCGGCCCGGCATCGAGCGCTTCAGCTTGTCGGTGGTCGCCATATAAGCGGCGTGCGGGCCGCCATAGCCCATCGGTACGCCAAAACGCTGGGTCGAGCCAATGGCGATATCCGCGCCCATCTCACCAGGGCTTTTCAGCAGCGCCAGCGACAGGATGTCGGCGGCGACAATGGCGATGGCTTTATGTTCGTGCAGCGCCGCGATCTCGGCGGTGTAGTCGCGCACATGGCCGTGGGTGCCCGGATACTGGAAGATCGCGCCAAAAACTGCGCCTGCGTCGAGGCTGTCGGGGTCGCCCACCTGTACGTCGATACCCAGAGGCTCGGCGCGGGTCTTGATCACCGCGATGGTCTGCGGGTGGCAGTTGCGGTCGACAAAGAAGGCCGCATTGTTGGCCTTGGACCGGCCGCCGCGCTTGGCCATTGCCATGGCTTCGGCGGCAGCGGTGGCTTCGTCCAGCAGCGAGGCGTTGGCCACGTCCAGCCCGGTCAGATCACTGACCATGGTCTGGAAGTTCAACAGCGCCTCAAGCCGGCCCTGGCTGATCTCGGGCTGATAAGGGGTGTAGGCTGTATACCAGGCCGGGTTTTCCAGGATGTTGCGCAGGATCGGCGCCGGGGTGGTGGTGCCATAATAGCCCTGACCGATCAGCGAGGTCAGAACCTTGTTCTTGCCGGCCACCTCGCGCATGTGGAAAAGCGCATCCCGTTCGGTCATCGCCGGACCCCAGTCCAGCGGCTCTTTCTGGCGGATCGCGGGCGGAACGGTGGCGTCGATCAGCTCGTCCAGCGTCTTGAAGCCGATCACCTTGAGCATGTCGCGCATCTCGGTCGGGCTGGGCCCGATATGGCGGCGATTGGCAAAGTCATAGGCTTCGTAGTCGGTCAGTTTGAAGGCCATTGCAGCGCTCCTATGAATAAGTCAGGTCCGGCGGAGGCCGCGAGAGCCTCCGGGTAGAATGCGGGCCGGCTTGGCCCGAACGGGTGGGGTCCCGGGTCAGGACCCCGGCAGAGGCTCAGCCGATGAAGGCCTTGTAGCCGGCTTCGTCCATCAGGTCTTCCAGCTGCGACGCATCCGTGATCTTGATCTTGTAGATCCAGGCCTCGCCCTCGGGGTCTTCGTTCAGCGCACCGGGGTTGTCGGCCAGCGCCTCGTTGACCTCGACGATCTCGCCATCGACCGGCGCATAAAGCTCGGAGGCCGCCTTGACGGATTCGATCACGCCGATCTCACCATCCTTGGCAAATTCCTCGCCCGCGTCCTGCTGCTCGACAAAGACCACCTCGCCCAGCTGCTCGGCGGCATGTTTGGTGATGCCCAGAGTGGCCGTGTCACCCTCAACGGTCAGCCATTCATGCTCTTCGGAATAATAGGTTGCCATGTCTCTCTCTCCTGACTTCAACGCTTGTAATTCTGTTTGACAAAGGGCAGCGCCACGATCTGCGCCGGTTGTGCCTTGCCCCGGATGATCAGGTTCACCGTCTCGCCCGGCTCGCCGTGACCGGCGGACACATAGCCCATCGCCACCGGGCCGCCGACCGTGGGACCAAAGCTGCCCGAGGTGATCTGACCGATGGTGTTTCCTTCAGCGCACTGAATTTCCACGCCCTGGCGCGCAGGTGCGCGGCCTTCCGGCTT
>NZ_JBQFZU010000077.1:0-3283 GCF_056542405.1 Ruegeria sp. AD11(2025)
AACCTGGATCAACGCCCCAGTTTCAATCAAGGCAGAACATCTGCCCGTCCGGCGACAGCTTACCATCATCTTTGCCCGCACTGGGCTTGGGTCACCTTGTGCGCTGATATCTAGCTCCCAAGTTTCTTTATTTTCAATGTCATACCGGTCACGAAATTGATCAAACGCAATCAGCGGATATGGCGTCCCAAGCTTAGTCAAGAACTCGTCCACAGACTGGGATTTTGGATCATACTCGGAAATCAGCTGTTTGGCATGTCTGGTTAGTCGGCCATTTTCGCCCTCTGTATCCAGTTGGCGCAGAACACGAGCAAACCGGTCGGTATCGTGGAAATGAATGCGCGGAGCATTCCTTGGTGCTTCGGTGGGTGCAAACAGAAACACACACATTGTCAGAAAGCACGCCCAAGCGAATACACCTACCACCAAATGCGCCAGCCCTCTGCCTACTAGGTATTTGCCAAGAAACGCCAGTTTCGAGTTCCCAAGGCATGACAGAGTAACAACAGGTTGTTCGAAGCGTTTGAACACCCAACCAAAAGCGAACAACGATCCAATGGCAAGAAGCACCGGACCAACAATGAACATGGATTCACTCGGCTGGAACACGCGGATCCAAGCAAAACAAGCAGCAGCGAATGCAGACCAGACTATTTTGGGTTGCAGAACAAGATTAACGACCCGCTCGTCAAATGGTACGCTAGGCGTTTGAACCAGAACCGTGGCCTTTTGCCCGTCCCCATTTAGAATTTCGCGTTTTGCCACCATCGCGCGGCGCAATTTCATATGAGCAGGAAACTGTCGCTCGAATTTCAATCCATCCTCGATCCAGCCATATCTCCGCTCGATCAGTTCGACCCATTCTTTGCCTGCTGAGATGAATTTTTTGATCTCATCGCGCCCGGAAAACTCGTTTTCAGACAAGCATATTACCAGAGCGCGCTCAAAATCATGACCACTCGAAAGATCGTCTAGCAACCTGTCGTTCAGCAAGCTGGTCCAGGTAGTGACGTCGTAATCCCGGCTTTCAATCAGATAACGCATCCTGGCCAAAAGATCTTGATAAGCTGCGGCAGAGGCAACCGGTCCGGGCAACTCAATGGATTCTGTATCGTTGTGATCGGTCGAACTTACTGGTTCTTGACGCTTTGGTGTATCGTCCTCTGCGGTTGCTTTGCCTTCTTCAACCTCAGGAGGTTCCGGTCTGATTGCGTCTCGATGGCTTTGCACCTGATCCGACTCATTGTCGGCTGCCATCTGCCGTGCAAACTCATACGCGTGACGCAAAGCCTGAAACGCTTCGGGATCCGCCTGACGGTCCAGAGCTTTCAATTCGCTCGCATAGGCCTTGCGAATTTGTTTGTCAGACGCAGGCCCGTCTAAACCCAGAGTGTTCCACGGAAAAACACCGGACTTACCGGACATAGTTGCGCTCAATGATCTCGATGTTTTGAAGCAACTGGTCCCGATATCTCGCGATTTCACGCGGATCTTGTTTGCTCAATATGGACCTGTCGCGTTTTTGTGCCGCTCCAAGTGCTCGTTTAAACCACTTTCCGTTCGAAGGCGACGGGACTTTTCCAGCCCAGTGCTGAGTGTCGGCGGCGCGGATTGTAGAAGCCGTTGATGTATTCGAAGATGGCCGCTTCAGCCTGCCGTCGGGTTTGCCATGACCGCCGCCAGATCAGCTCAGCTTTGATCGTTTTGAAGAAGGTCTCGACGGCGGCGTTATCATAGCAATTGCCTTTGCCGCTCATCGACACTTTGAAGTCATGTTGGCGCAGGATCTTCTGATAATCGTGGGAACAGTATTGGCTGCCACGATCCGTGTGGTGGATGCAGTCCTTCGGTGGTGATCTGAAGGCGATAGCCATTCTCAGCGCCCTGATGGCCAGGTCTCGCTTCATCCGATTGCTAACAGCCCAGCCAATCACACGGCGGGAATGCAAGTCCAGAATGACGGCGAGATAAAGCCAGCCTTCACGGGTCCAGACATAGCTGATGTCACCAGCCCATGTCTTGTTCGGCTGATCCGCTGTGAAGTCCCGATCCAGTAGGTTGGGCGCGATATTGAACTTGTGATCGCTGTCTGTCGTGACCTTGTGCTTGCGTGTTCTCAACACGGATATGCCGTTCTGGCGCATCAGGCGACCAACGCGACGATGCCCCACAGCCAAACCAATTTCCTTCAACTCTTCAGTCATGCGCGGCCTGCCATAGCTGCCCAAACTGAGGCGTGACTGTTCTTTGATATGCGCCAGCGTGACCAGATCAGACCGCTGTCTGCGACTGGCAGGGCGGCTGCGGAAGGCACGCAGACCGCGTGCGCTGACACCGACGACATCGCATAACCGGTTGGCTGGAAAGCTGGCTCTGTGTTCTTCGATAAACCTAAATCTCATTGCTTTAGGCCCGCGAAGAACTGGGTGGCCTTTTTTAGGATTTCCCTCTCCTCCTTGAGGAGCCGGATCTCCCGTCGAAGTCGCTCATTCTCTTGAGCGAGGCTCAAATCCTCTTTGGAAACCACGTCTGTATCTCGGTGCGCTGTGATCCATTTGTTCAGCGTGGACATCCCGACACCTAGATCATCAGCCACCTGCTTGCGTGTTAGCCCACTGGTCAATGCGATACGCACCGCATCTTGCCGGAATTCGGCCGTCCGTTTCAGTCCCATAGTCAGTCTCCTTTGCTGCAGTAGATGCTATCAAAGGAGCGGCATCAAACCGTGACAGGTCCAGTAAGTATCGTCTCAGACTGCCACAATTGCCCAGAGACTCCAAATATAGCAGGCACCGCGCCTCATTTGACTTGAACCAAATCTCCCAAAACTTAACAAGTACAGTCATGGATTGGAAACAATGACGCTCTCAGAACACTTCAATCTTTAGGATATTCAACATCTTGTGCCTTTGTTCGAGGTGTCTCAATAGCAGGAGACATCGTATTGAGAACAGTTTACTCTTCGTTAAGAGGTTTGATGCAATTTGGGCATAATTAGACGGATCTTGTGAGTGGGGACTGACAATGGATGCAGACTTTCTACAACGCGCCAACGAGGTGGAATTGAGACTGGAGGCGGAAGGTATGCACTTAACCGCAGAGGCCGTGAGGCAAGCAATATCTTCTTATATTCAGGAATATTCAAAAAACCCAATCACTCAAAAATCGCCAAAAACAGACCACTTCTCTCATAATTAACGCCACATTAACCATGCACCCTTAAGTATGCTTTAAACACTTTACTCGAGGGGCTTCATGAGCAAAAATCACTGGTTTGTTGATG
>NZ_JBQFZU010000078.1:0-3173 GCF_056542405.1 Ruegeria sp. AD11(2025)
TGTAAGCCAGAAAAGATCAGACATGTTCACCGCTCGTTTTCGAACCGTGAATCACGCCGCTATACGGAAATCAATGGGTCCTGAGCCTAACCAGAGGCCAAAAGCGTTGAAAAAATACTCTACATAAACTCCATGCTTCTGAATAGCACATGGAAAAAACCTAAAAACGCCAACCCCGGAAACAACTTCGTGGGTATGAGCGTTGCCAAAACCGGGATGAAAAAGAAGAAGTATCGCGCGTTCTGAAAGGCATATGTGACGTGGGTGTAGAAAAAATACACCGAAAAGAAGCAGGCCACCAGCCAAAGGTGATCTTTTAGGTTTTGCCTGAATTCACGCGAGCAATATAAAAATACGGCTACGACCACCGAAAACAACGCGTCTATCCAATAGGCTCCGGTATGCAAGCTAAAGAAATGAAAGCTGGCGAAAAACACCGATAAGCTCTCCAATGGAGAGTAATCCGGGTTGGCAACGTTTCTCGTCCAGTCGAACCGTTGTATCAGCCCGCCTATCCATGGAAACGAAAACGCAGCCCCGGTTTTCATTGCTGCATCCAGAAAAACCGCAAACCCTACAATGCCGATTGGCACCGATCTTTTGAATCCTGCGTTCTGCAGAAATAAAGCAGCCCGAAAAGTCAAAAGAACTCCGAGGTTTGCCTCACCGGTCACGTAGAGCAATGCAGCCAGTAGCGCCATCACCGCCCCTTCGGCTCTTGTAGAAAGGTTGGGACGTATCAAGCAGAGAGGAAAGTAAAAGAATTCCCAGTAGATCTTCGAGAAAAGAAAGATTGAAAGCGGCCATATCGCCGCTAGTAAAGCAGTCTTTTTGTCAATGAGCTTAAAATAAATCAGGACAATGGTTATCCCAACATTGAATACGAACAAAACCAATCTGGTCCAGATTTCACTGGTCCATACGTGGTTCAATCGGGTGTTTTTTTCGAAAGACAGGAGGTTTACAAAAAATTCGACTGCCTTGATCTCATCCGGTCGTCTTTCATAGGTGAAGAACGCAGCCTGAAACGCGAAGTTAAAGACCACAAACAGGATAACCGCACCAATTATCAAGTACGTGTTTCTCTCGTTTGCCCGCCGATCCGCAATAACTTCGACCATTATTCAGACTTTTGACCTTTTTTGGTTTACTTCGTCGTCGTTGATTAACGTCCATTCGACAACACGAAAAAAAAATGCAATTGAACATGCCCGGCTTTTTCGCCCCGCACCCTATAGGCCAGTTACCGGATGAAAGCGAGAGGGCATTAGTCCAGCGGTGTTAGCAGTCGATGAGCCGCCGACCGATTTTGCGTATTTAGGTGTCGAGTAACAACTCTCCCCAATTACGGTCCAGGCGCTGCTGTGCGCAGCCTGAACCCGAGCGTCAGGCGTGACCCAGGCTGCGCGGCAGATGTTGTTTCTCAGGCAGTGCCGCCCGATTTCTTTGCATAGAACTTGCGAACCAGTGCTTGTTCCTCGGGGCTGGGAACCCGGCTCATGTGAATGCTGCCATAATTGCGGATATTCGAGGCATTGGGACCGAACAGCAGGTAAGGGTCCGTTCCGTCATCCGCCAGCGTGACACCACTCCCGGTAACGATCTGCCCGTTCACATTGGCAGACCTCTGGGCGGCGTCATGCGTTGCCGTAACCACGACATCAACGCCGATCAGCGACGCAGGCGCATCCACATTGGTCGGTGCACCACCAAAAGCAACCGTCACCCGCCGGGGCTGCGATTGTGGCGTCGAAATCAACGGTTGCCGCCGTCCGCCGTTGTTGCTGATGATATGGGCAAAGGCACGGTTGATGCTGATCGTCCGAAAGGCAACGGCTTCGAATAAATCCACCGAGAACGGCACGGTGCCCTGAAACTCCAGCAGGTCATCCACACCGTCGCTTTCCAGCCAGCGATGGGTGCCGTCGGTCTGATAGGTTGGCGCAGCTGCCGTATTCGGCGCCAGAAAGTAACCTCCCAGGGTGCCCTTGTTGTTCAGACGTCGGACGGGATCGCCCGCAGACGTTACTGGCACGGTGCCCGATGCGTCCTGAAACAGCGCGGAAAGGTCTGACGGGTCGCACCACAACAATGGGTCAAGGCCACCTATGCCGCCATGTTTGGTTCGAACTGCCAGTGTTGTCGTGGAAAGGCCAAGATCGATCATGCTGATTCACCCCATTGCGTTACCAGGACTGCGCGTTCCATCCATTCAGCGGTGCAGGGCCTGACAACCCGGTAAGAGTTTGGCTTTTGGGGCATGTTCTCAGTTCTCCATCTGGATACTAGTTTCAATCGCTCTCACCGATGTGCCGACCCCCCCGGAACCGCCTCTGTGTGCGGTAATGCTTTAGTCATCCAAGCAAGGACGCCTAAAAGGGGAAGAAAGCCGCCCGCGATTTTTCGGTCAGCCGAGATGTTTTGCGAAATTCGTTGAATTCTTATTAGCCGACAGTCCGGCCTGTTCGGATCGAACCGCGGCCTCACACATTATACCTGCCCCGTCAGAGACGTTATGCTGGGGGATACTTACTGAAACGGCGCCAAGCTTTGCGACGACCCACACTGCGCCCAATCGTGGCTGGACCAACAAGACTCAAAATCGAAGATCGACTCCACCTTCAAAACCACCAGGCATTTCCGGTCAGTGCCTCTCAACAATGGCTTTCGTTGGGTCGGAGCTGCCTGTTTCATGACCATCTCACAAAATGTCGCATTCAAAGTCTTAGTCAACAGGACCCGAGCTTTGTCGATTGGACCGCTCGCGCATCATCGTTCGAGACCGAATCGTTCCGGTGCGAAGGTCAACGGCTACCTTTTCCTGCACAGAGTACGGTTTTTGAGGTTCGCTCATCTAACCTCAGTTTCAGTTTCAATAATCTCCGACACTCAACCTTCGATTGTATGTCGACGAGGTGTGTGGTATACCTCCGGCGACGAACCGCTGCAACTGCGCAACAATTGTGCAAGTACTTGGGTTTTTAACCCAAAATTTGTTTTAAATCGTAAATACGTTTCGTCGCGGGTTTATCCGGGGCGCCGTTTGATTGCTTCTTTGATGCATTAGCAGTTGCTCTATAGAGTCAGGATAAATTTAGATGTTGGATTTTGCTTCCTCAACGACTTCGGATAACAGATCAGCGGAACAGCCGGTTCCGCACCGGGCGCCTCTG
>NZ_JBQFZU010000079.1:0-3000 GCF_056542405.1 Ruegeria sp. AD11(2025)
TGATGTCGGGCTCCACCCGTTCCAGCCCCAGCATGACGTTCCGAGCCATAGGTGGTGCGGCGTAAATCGCCGAGGCGATCAGGCCGACAACAGGGCCAAAACCAAACAGCAGAAGCAATGGCGTCAAATAAGCAAAGGGCGGGACCGTCTGCATCACGTCCAGCACGGCTTGGACAAATGATTTCACGCGCGGCACTTCGTTGGCGAGGATACCGATGGCCCCACCCATGATCAGAGCAACGGGTACAGATACTGCAACCAATGCCAGCGTGTTCATACTTTCGGCCCAATAGCCCGAAGCCAGCACAAAACTTAAGCCCAGAAAGCCGATAGTGTTGAAAAACACCATTTTTGACGGAAGGTGTTGAAAAATCCAGCCGTTGAAAGCCGGTCGAAAATTTTAGCTAGGGGGTCGGCCAAAGCACGGCATTGCCGTCGTGCCGCGCGCTCATGGCCTTCTCCGTCCAAACTGGGGTGACTTTTCAGGCGCGATGGAATTTGGCGAGAAAATGCATCATCGGAATTTTCGAGTTTTTCAACACTATCAGCCCGTTTATCAAAAATGCTGCACAGCGACCAAAGTCCGCTATGTTGGGATTCTGTTGAAAAACAACGTGTTGCAGTCGCAGAATGGGGTGACCTGAGCACGGCACGAGCGCCTTTCTGGTCAGGCGTTTCGCGTTTGCTGCGGTGCGGGAAAGATTTTCGCCAATTTGCGGAGGTTCTGGGCGGTGGCGGCGAGGAGGAATTCGTCATTTGCGCCGCACGGTCCACGTAATCGGAGCCGTCCAAGGCCTAGGATGCGCTTGAGGTGGGCGAAGAGCATCTCAACTTTCTTTCTGAGCTTCATCGCAATCTGGTACTCTTCAGTTTTGGCCAGATCTCTGGCGACCTGGCGCGCATCTTCGTGCTCTTCGCGGGTGATTTTGCGTGCATCAGCGTTGGGGCAGCATCTTTGTTTGGACGGACATACCTGGCAGACTTCTTTCAAGGCGCGATAGCGGGCTGTGCCCTTGCCCGACGGCCCCCGGTTTGGATCAGAGTAATTCCGGCGGAACTGTTTAAGCGCGTGACCCTCTGGGCAGATATATTGATCATGCTCAGCGTCCCATTCGAAGTCTGTGCGTGTCCAGGTGCCGTCGGGGCGTCCGGCCTTGTCGATGACCGGGATGTAAGGATCGATCTTGCGATCCACGAGCCAGCCGAGCATCGGGCCTGAGCCGTAGGCGGTATCGGCGATCATCCAGTCGGGGACGAGGTCGAACTTGTCCTTCACCCGGTCCAGCATCGTCTTTGTCGACCCCACTTCGGCTTGCCGGATGGATCTGGTCGCTTCCACATCCACAATCACGCTGTGATCTGTATCAACGAGGTAGTTATCAGAGTAAGCAAAGAAGGCTGGTGCCTTGTGCGCCGCTGTCCATTGGCTGGCAGGGTCCGAATATGAAATGAACTTAGGCTTGACTGGCGAGGCAGCACCAAACGCGGCCTCATCCAGGGTTTCCAGATATTCCCGAACAGCGCGCGGTGCGGTCTTGGCATCGATCTGTGCAGCATCCCATTCTTCTTGTGACGCTGAATACTGCTTGGTCGCTTCTGCCTCAATCAAGCTGGCATCAATCGCCATACGCTGGCCGCTGACCAAACCTTCTGCGATGCACCGCGCCACTGTCGTTTCGAACACGTGCCGCAAGAGTTCACTCTCGCGGAACCGACCATGGCGGTTCTTGGAAAAGGTAGAGTGATCCGGCACTCGATCAGTCAGATCGAGGCGACAGAACCAGCGATACGCAAGGTTCAGGTGCACTTCTTCGCACAACCGCCGTTCCGACCGGATGCCAAAGCAATAGCCCACCAGCAGCATGCGGATCAGCAACTCGGGATCGACGGAAGGGCGACCAGTATGACTGTAAAAATCCGCCAAATGATTGCGGATACTACTCAGGTCAACAAATCGATCAATCGACCGCAGCAGATGATTGTCCGGGACATGTTCCTCCAGGGAGAACTCATAGAACAGCTCAGCCTGAGTTTCCTGTTTTGGTCCCATCATCATCCAAACTCCCATTCAATAAGAGAATTGAATCAGCCAGATGGCCTTCGATCAAGACAGAGTTTTTCAACAGAATACGCCCTACTTACAAAAACACCCAGATATTCCCCTAACTTGAATGTCAGAAAAAAGTACTATATTTTCTGACAAGGAGAAAACTATGATCACCTCATCGATTAGACAACGCATCATTGGAAAAGGCCGGGGCGCAATCTTTGCGCCAACCGACTTTCTGGATATTGGCTCCCGCGCAAGCGTGGATCAGGCATTGTCGCGTTTGGCGGAGCAAGGGATGATCCGACGGTTAACGCGTGGGCTTTATGACTATCCGAGAAAGAGCGCCCGATTAGGGCTGTTGTCTCCGTCAGCCGATGACATAGCCAAAGCGATTGCACGCAAAGACAACCAGGTTCTACAGCCCTCCCCTGCCATGGCAGCCAACCAGTTGGGGCTGTCGACCCAAGTGCCGTCTAAGCCGATTTATATGACCGACGGCCCGACCCGCACCAAGAAAGTCGGTCGACAAGTCATCCAGTTCCGGAATGCATCATCCAAAACACTAGTTGGTGCAGGCCAGAAAACAGGCGCCGTATTTCAGGCGTTACGCTATGTTGGCAAAGACCGGGTGGATAGCCGTGTTGTCGACACGCTGGCCCGCAATCTGGATGTTAAGGACCGCGCATTGCTCGCAAAACAAAGTAGATATGTACCGGCCTGGATGCACCCGGTAGTGCAGCAAATCGTGGCGCGGAACTGATCGTGGACCAGTTTGCCAACGATACTCCAAAGAACCGTGAGGAGGCGTTTCAGGAATCGGCCGCAAAGCTTGGTTTGTCCAAAGCAATCGTCGAGAAGGATTTCTGGGTCTGTTGGTCACTGAAACATCTATTCGCCCTGCCCTCTTTTGGCGCTCACATGATCTTCAAGGGCGGGACATCGCTATCCAA
>NZ_JBQFZU010000080.1:0-2986 GCF_056542405.1 Ruegeria sp. AD11(2025)
AGGCGGTCAGGCCTTCTGGTTCTGGTAGTTTGTTTGTGCGGCAGCATGCTGTGAGAGTGTTGGCCAGCAGGCATGCGATGGTCATGGGGCCGACGCCGCCGGGGACGGGGGTAATCGCACCTGCGCGCTCGGCGGCGCTGGCGTAATCGACGTCGCCGACCAGTTTGTTCTTGCCGTCCCGCTCGATGCGGTTGATGCCCACATCAATCACGGTGGCACCTTCCTTGATCCAGTCGCCCGGCACCATTTCCGGGCGGCCGACGGCGGCCACAACGATATCGGCGCGGCGCACAACATCCGGCAGGTCCTTGGTGCGCGAATGCGCGATGGTCACGGTGCAGCTGTCACCCAGCAACAGCTGCGCCATCGGTTTGCCGACGATGTTCGAACGGCCGATCACAACCGCGTCCATTCCCGACAGCGAACCATGGTGATCGCGCAGCATCATCAGACAGCCCAGCGGGGTACAGGGCACCATCGACTTCTGACCGGTGCCCAACAGACCCACGTTCGAGATGTGGAACCCGTCGACATCTTTGGCCGGATCGATCGAGTTGATCACCAGATCTTCGTTCAGATGCTTGGGCAGCGGCAATTGCACCAGAATGCCGTGCACCGCCGGGTCGTTGTTCAGCTTGTCGATCAGCGCCAGCAAGTCTTCTTCGGAGGTATCCACATCCAGCTTGTGCTCATACGAGTTCATGCCGACCTCGACGGTCATCTTGCCCTTGGAACGGACATAAACCTGGCTGGCCGGATCCTCGCCCACCAGAACCACGGCCAGACCGGGCGTGATACCGTTTTCCTCTTTCAGCTTTGCAACCTGATCGGCCACTTGCGCGCGCACCTTCGCCGCAAAGGCCTTACCGTCGATAACCTGCGCTACCATCCTTTGATCCCTTCTTTCAAAAAACGGATCGGGCGCACAAAGCGCCCGGTTCTTCAGTCGGGGCCGAGCACGCGTTCTTCGCGGGCAATCGACCAGTCAATCAAGATGCGCCAGAGTTTCTCGGCTAGATCTGGGTCCATGCCCAACTCGTCGGAACTCTTGCGCACCCGCTGCACCACGTCTTCGACACGATCCGGAATGCGGGCTGGCAGGCCCTCGCCGGGTTTCAGCTCGGACGCGCGGTCGATGTAGCTTGCGCGCGTTACCAACAATTCGATCAGTTGGCGGTCCAGCTTGTCGATCTGAGCCCGCAATTCCTGCATCGAGGAACAGTCATGCGGTGGTATCAGAGTGGGCATTTCAATCTCCTGTGGCCCGGGGATATCCCCGGGCCACGAGATGTCTCATTCGGGCGCTTAGAACAAGCCCTCGATCTCACCTGCGTCATTGAGGCAGATGGTCTCGGCAGCCGGTTTGCGCGGCAGACCCGGCATGGTCATGATCTCACCGCAGACAACCACGATGAAGCCAGCACCGGCAGACAGGCGAACCTCACGCACCGGAACCGAGTGGCCGGTCGGCGCACCGCGCAGCGACGGATCGGTCGAGAACGAGTACTGGGTTTTCGCCATGCAGACCGGCAGGTTGCCGTAGCCTGCTGCTTCCCACTCTTTCAACTGGTTGCGGATCTTGGAATCAGCCAGCACCTCGTCAGCGCGGTAGATGCGCTTGGCGATGGTCTCGATTTTTTCGAACAGCGGCATGTCGTCCGGATAGATCGGTGAGAAGTTCGCGGTACCGGCATCGGCAATTTCCACAACCTTCTTGGCCAGATTCTCGGATCCTTCCGAACCCAGTTCCCAGTGACGGGACAGAACCGCCTCAACACCGTGGTCACCACAGTAGTCCTTTACCGCCTGCACTTCCGCGTCGGTATCGGTGACAAAGTGGTTGATCGCGACGACGACCGGAACACCGAAGGACTTCACGTTCTCGATGTGGCGACCCAGGTTGGCACAGCCATTCACGACGGCGTCGACGTTCTCGGCACCCAGATCGGCTTTGGCAACGCCGCCGTTCATCTTCATCGCGCGCACGGTGGCAACCAGAACAACTGCCGACGGCGCGATGCCCGCCTTGCGGCACTTGATATTCATGAACTTCTCGGCACCCAGATCAGCACCGAAACCGGCCTCGGTCACGACATAGTCAGCGACTTTCAGAGCGGTCTTGGTCGCGATGACCGAGTTACAGCCGTGCGCGATATTCGCGAAGGGGCCGCCATGGACGAAGGCCGGGTTGTTTTCCAGCGTCTGCACCAGGTTCGGCTGCATTGCGTCTTTCAGCAGAACGGTCATTGCGCCTTCGGCCTTGATATCGCGGCAGTAGACCGGGGTCTTGTCGCGACGGTAAGCAACGATGATGTCGCCCAGACGCTTTTCCAGGTCCTTCAGGTCGGTTGCCAGGCAGAGGATCGCCATGACTTCGGATGCCACGGTGATGTCATAACCAGCTTCGCGCGGGAAACCGTTCGATACACCGCCCAACGAGCAGGTGATTTGACGCAGGGCGCGGTCGTTCATGTCGACCACACGGCGCCAAACGACGCGGCGCATGTCGATAGCCTGCTCATTGCCCCAGTAGATGTGGTTGTCGATCATTGCCGACAGCAGCGAGTGGGCCGAGGTGATGGCGTGGAAGTCGCCGGTGAAGTGCAGGTTCATTTCCTCCATCGGAACAACCTGCGCATAGCCGCCACCTGCAGCGCCGCCCTTCATGCCGAAGTTCGGGCCCAGCGAGGCTTCGCGGATACAGATCATCGCGTTCTTGCCGATACGGTTCAGGCCATCGCCCAGACCAACGGTGGTGGTGGTTTTACCTTCACCCGCCGGGGTCGGATTGATCGCGGTGACCAGGATCAGCTTGCCGTCTTCACGGTCCTGAACCGAGTTGATGAAGTCCTGACTGACCTTCGCCTTATCGTGGCCATAGGGCAGCAGATCGGCAGAATCGATGCCGATCTTGGCACCGATTTCCTGAATCGGCTTCTTGTTCGCTTCGCGGGCGATTTCGATGTCGGATTTATAGCTCATTGGG
>NZ_JBQFZU010000081.1:0-2881 GCF_056542405.1 Ruegeria sp. AD11(2025)
CGGTGATTTTGGTACAATCCGCTAGCGCAGTATATGTACGCTCACCGGTCGGTCAGAAATGGGACACTTTAGGGTAAAATACCCCGAAAATCGCTGTCTCATTTTCAGCTAACTTGTTGATTCCGGAGGACAGGTCTGTCCCGTCCTTAGCCAGAACGGACGTCACATGCATCGCAGCGAGTGAGTGCTGCCACAACCTTTATTCAAAAGTGCCATTGCACTCGAAACGTAACCGTCCGGCCTGGCTGCTCTGCAGCCGTTTAAGCGGGTAAGATAATGTCCATTAACGGTATCATTAGCACTGGAGCCGCTGCGCAATCCAATGGTGGCCTTGGCACGGCAACCGCGGAAATGCATGGCGGCACGATCACCACGAATGCTGCCAACTCCTGGGGGCTTCATGCGCGGATTGATAACCCGGACAGTGCCGAAGAGGTGCGGGCGACAATACCCTGACCTTGGAAGGCGGCGACTTCAGCGGGGATGTTCGTCTTGGGGCGGGAGACGACACCGTCACGATTTCCGCCGACAGCACCTATGTTGGGTCCCACGTTCTGGATGGTGGTGCGGGTGATAACGATCAGCTGACGCTGCATGGCCAGACCATGACCACAATGGAGGACGTCATCAACTGGGAGCATTTGACGCTGAAGGATGAAACAAAGTTGAGCCTGGATAAGGGTGCCACGCTGGATATGGCTCTCTCGATCGAGGCAGGATCTGTATTCAGCGTGTCTGGCGGGGGCGCCCCCACCGAGGCGACCATCGCAGGTAAAGTGGCCAGCGCGACGGGCGGGGGAGGGGATACCCCCACCGTTGTGAGCATTGCAGGGGATGTGATCAATGATGGCTCTGTTGTTTTGAGTGTACAGGACGGGGATGCGGATGATGTGATCACCATTGAGGGGGATTACACCGGATCGGGAACAAGTGTTTTTGCCCTGGATGCAGTTCTCGCTGGCAATGATGCGCACTCCGACAGGCTGGAGATCAAGGGCGACGCGTCGGGCGAGATGATGCTGTCGATTGCGGGCCTGGACAGCGCCGGTGGCGAAGGCACACCGCTTGAGATCGATGTGGTCACTGTTGGCGGAACGTTTAACGGGACCTTCACCCTTGTGGATGGCAACCATGTCACCCCGGACGGGTCGCAAGCGGTTGTCTCGGGCGCCCACCTCTATAGGCTGACCGAGGCGGGGGATGGCCACGGCTGGTCGCTGAGCGCGATGTCCGAGACCGGTGGGAGAAACTATCAACCCTCTGCGCCGATCTATGACAGCTACGGTCAGTCGCTGCTGGCCCTCACTGGCCCCGCGTCGCTGCGCAGCCGGGGCAGCTCACAGGACTTCCGCAGCCTGGCGTGGGACGGGGCAGCGTCGGGTCAAAACAGGGACACCCCGCTGTGGTTCCAGATGGGGACAGAACAGGTCACCTTGTCGGAAGAGCACAGCACAACAGGGGCCGCGCTCGACAGCTCGATCTGGGAGATGGAGATCGGCGCGGATGTTGTCGTGAGCGAGAGCGGGGCGGGGCTGCTTGTGGGTGGGTTGATGTTCTCCTACGCCACGGGGAGTGCGTCGGTGACCTCAGATTTTGGAGATGGTTCGATTGACACCACGGGCCTGGGTCTGGGCCTTTCGGCCACGTGGTATGACACGCGCAGGTTTTATGTCGACGGGCAGGTGACACTGGCGTCCTATACAAGTGACCTGGCCGCTGATGGTCTTGGAACCCTGACCGAAGACAACGGGGGCACGGGCCTTGCGTTGTCGATCGAGGCCGGGCAGCGCTTTGATCTGGGGTCCGGTCTGACGGTGATCCCGCAGGCGCAGCTGAGCCTGTCCTCAGTTGGGTTTGATGACTTTGAGGGTGAGCGCTACGGGGAGCAGGTGACGTTTGAGGATGCGGCCAGCCGGCAGCTGCGGCTTGGGCTTGAGTTTGGTGCGCAGGAACAAGGGGCACACCGCCTTTATGGCATCGTGAACCTGTTCCATGAGTTTGGCGCGGGCAGCGAGGTGGATGTTGCCGGGGCGACCCTGACAACCGAGAGTGAGCCCTGGGCGGTTGGGATCGGTCTTGGCGGCAACTACGCCCTGACCGATCGCGTGGATCTCTTTGGGGAAGCCTCCTATGCCACCGGGCTCAGCACCGCTGGCGACACCAGCGCACTGAGCGCAAACGCAGGCCTCAAAGTCGTGTTCTAGATAGGGTGGGGGCAGGCCAGATGTTTCGTTCCGGATCGAGCTGTGAGATGAGCCGTCATTAGGTTATCCCGAAGCATCAGTTGAATAGAGCTCACTACAGCCATTTTATGCAGATCGCACGGTGTAGTGAATTTGAGCCGTTACCAGACCTTAACCGTACTTTGAGTTTTTGTTGGTGCAGAAGGCTTTGAAACCACGCAAACCGGACATACCCAGGCGGTTTGCAGAGGGAAGAGATGCGGACAGAGCGCTATTTCGTTGCGATTGCTCCAACGTCCGCTTTCGTGTCAGCCAGTCTAGCAGTCAACTATGTCAGTTCTTACGAAATAGCCTGGTCGACTTCAGCGGCATGATTAACTTAAGGTTGTCCGAGCTGATCGAAGATCTCTACCGCATGTCACTCGGTGTAGTTTGTGTGACATTAACAAGGGTTTGAGAGAAGTCTTTGCTGGTGAAGGTGTCCGGGTTTTTGAGTAGATCAAGGACCAAAAGCTGTCACAATTGAGCGCTGCCTTATTGCGAAATTAAGAAAACTCCTATATTGATAAGGACCGCAGACAGGAGATTGCAGAAATGTCGCTTGCGACATCTACCGTACTGGGAACAATAAACGCGCCTTATGGCGCGAACCTATCTGCACATCAACTTGCCGCCTGCATCTCAAATTTTGAGGATAT
>NZ_JBQFZU010000082.1:0-2759 GCF_056542405.1 Ruegeria sp. AD11(2025)
TTCGAAACCGCTGAAAAATTCCCCGACGCTGCAGATACGCGCGTCACACCGCTTTTCCTTCAGTTTGCCTGACGTCAGCGCCAATGGGACAGTTTAGGTCGATTTGATAAGAGAGGGTTTCTGGCTCATCGTAACCGCCAAGGAGTGGATCTATGGACGCCCCCTGCGCAAGGTGTTTTTTGTGATGATGTTGACGGCATTGGATGCGTGAATCTATCCGGCCTTTGATTGAAGCATCTTTGCTCCTGGCCTCGATGGGATCCGCTGGTTTCAGTGCCTTCCAAGATGACCGGCCTTTCCTGGCCACCACTCCTTACAGGCTGTGAATTGCGGCCCCTGCCGTTACACCATCGTCTCGTCACCTCGCATTCTTAGAGCGCCAGTACTTTCCGGGCTGCCCGCTACGCCGCTTTGTAGCCTTCTCCGCTCCGCAAAATCGCCCAGGCAATGCGTGCTGTCTTGTTGGCGATAGCCACGAGCGTTTTGTTGTGACCTGCGCGTGCCAGCAAGCCCTGCGCCCATCTCGCGCGTTGATCATCACGATTGGCGATCCTGATCAGGACGGACCGGGCGCCGTGGATGAGCTGGCGCCGCAGGTATTGGTTGCCTCGTTTGCCTATGCCACCAAGCCGGGGCTTGCCGCCCGTCGTATATTGTCTGGGAACCAAGCCTATCCATGCCGCGAGTGCCCGGCCAGACGAAAAGTGTCGACCGTCATCAACGGCAGCGATCAAGGCGGTGGCGATCACAGGCCCGACGCCGGGGAGGGTTGCAAGACGTTTGCACCGCTCATCGGTCCGGCAGATCGCGATTAGCTTACGGTCGAGCTCAGCGACGTGTTTGTCCAACGCTTCGAATTCGGCGATAAGTGCGTTGAAGTTTTCCGTTGCCAGCGCTGACAACTTGGCCTCAGCGACGGCGTTTCTGATATCCTTTCGGAACCGAAAGGCACCGACTGGAATGACAACGCCATACTCCCCCAGAAGGCCCCGAATGTGATTAATCAATCCGGTCCGTTGTGTGATGAGACGATCACGTGTTCGATGCAGCATCTGCAAATCCTGTTGCTCCGTCGTCTTCACTGGGACAAATCGCATAGTCGGGCGCAGTGCGGCCTCATAGATCGCCTCGGCATCAACAGCGTCGTTCTTGGAGCCTTTGACAAACGGCATTACGAACCGCGGATGAACGAGGCGCACGGCATAGCCTTGCGCCTCAAACTGTCTGCCCCAGTGATGAGCGCTGGCACAAGCCTCCATGGCGACTGTTTCCGGGGAATACTCCTGAACGGCAGCGGCGAGTTTTGATCTGGTCACCTTCTTCGAGATTACCTCGCCCTCATTGGTGATTCCGTGGATGTGAAACGACTGTTTGCCTAAATCAATCGCAAGTAACTGCATTCTGTGAACTCCTTCTGCTTGATACGTCTGCCGAAAACTATCGGCATCGGTGCAAGGGGCGTCCATTCCATAAGATGAGAAAGAAATCCGGAACTAAGCCGAGCCACGGCGAGAAAGTTGTCAAAGACATCCGCCGTGCGACCCGCAGACAGTATTCCGCAGAAGAGATAAACAAATCCGAACGTGTAACGTTACGGCCAGACGGATGATCTCAGCACTTGTTTTGAAGTACTTGAATGGCAATCTCTTATTCATGGACCGAGGTTACGAAAGCCCTCATCCCGCCTCAAGATAAGTGCTTCTGGCAGGTCCCTTTGTTCGCTGCTGCAGTGCGGCTGCGATTTTTTTTGTGACACCGAGTGATGTAAATCCGGTAGTCCTCGAATTCCATTGATATGGAATAAAACGCCTTGCGCCGCGTTGTCGTCCCGAAAGCTGTTCAACCAGGGTGGAAACCGAAATGAAAAAGATCGCAAAGCTTCTCCTTCAGGTTTGCCTGATACTCGGTTTCTGGCTCCCTCTGGAACTGGCTTTGCCGTTTGAACCAAAACTATCTTTCGTCTCTGCAGCTTGGGCAGATGATGACGACGACGATGATGATGATGACGATGACGACGACGATGACAATGGCTCTGGTTCCCCGGGCGGTAGCGGATCGTCGGGAGAGCGACCCGGCAGCGGAGTCCTAGGGCAACTGTTCAACAGACCCCGACAAACCCAGGCTGTGCGGCCGACGGCTGTCGCTGCGCTTCCGACACAGGCATCTTCCGAAATTGTTGTCTCGGATGCCACGGCTGAAGATCTTGAACAACTCGTCTCCGAGGGGTTCACGATAAATGCCACTGTCAATCTGGACGCTGTGGACCGGGTTCTGACTCGTTTGTCTTTTCCTGAAGACTTGGATCTGGAGGCGGCCCGCGATCGGGTCCGGTCGCTGCCGTCGGGCAGCAATGCGGATTTTAATCATTTCTACCGGTTCGAACAAAACGAAACGCCTGAGACGGCCTCTGACAGCTGCTCGCATGAAAACTGTCCTGCCTGGGAGATGATCGAATGGCCAAAAATGGCGGAGACGGTCGGCGCCTGTTCTGTGCGTGTAACTGTTGGGATGATCGACACCGGAATCAATTCCAACCATGAAATCATGTCGAGCGCGCGGCTGGAACTGATACAGCTGTCGGATCAGTCTCTGGCTCCATCCAAAGCGATCCATGGGACGGCAGTCGCTTCTCTTATGGTCGGTGATCCGGAGAGCCGAGTTCCGGGTCTCATTCACGGCGCAGAAATCATAGCCGTCGATGCGTTTGCGCGCCAAGGCTCTGACGAACGCGCGGATCTGGTTTCACTGTTGCGGGGACT
>NZ_JBQFZU010000083.1:0-2578 GCF_056542405.1 Ruegeria sp. AD11(2025)
TCCGCCATGCCCTCCCAAAGCGACAACCCGACGTTGACGAGGCACCATATCAGAGGATTTCTGCGCTGCCTCCGAGGTCTGCAGAGAGCCCAAATTTGCACAATGCTGCACATCAAGCGAATTAGCGGTTTAGGTCAAATCCATGAGGCGCACTTGAATTTATCCCTAACTAGGGGTATATGCGCGGCATGAGACACGAAAACCAAACCCGAGAGAACCAGGCCCTGGTGCTTGCCCTGCTTCGCAGTCACCAATTGTTCATGCGCGCGATGGTACCAACGTTTCGTTCGGCGGGGCTTACCGCGCCGCAATGGGACGCACTTGAAACGCTAAGCAACAAGGGCCCGTTGTCGATCAATGATTTGATGCGACTGACCCTATCTACCTCTGGCAATCTGGATGTTGTCGTCAAAAACCTGATCCAGGCCGGATGGGTGGAAAAGAGCGTCGATGAAACTGACAGACGGGCGCGCGTTCTGCGCCTAACTGCAGCCGGACACCAAAAAGTGTCCGAATTCCTGCCAATCCACAATCAAGCTCTGGACCAGATATTCGGAGGAATCAGCGCGCAGGACAAGCGCCAGTCGATCAAGACACTCAATCAGCTCCGAAAAAAGCTGCCTCAACCTTAGAAAGACCTGACATGGCTAACAAAACCTTCCTTACCGCGCATGGCGTGATCTACATGTTTTTTGCGCTCGCGCTGTTCTTTGCCCCGACCATCCTCTGGCCGAACTACGGCCTGCAATTAAACGACCAATATGCTGTGTTCCTGTCACAGCATAACTCGATATTTCTGGGCGGTATTGGGATCATCAGCTTCCTGTTTCGGGACGTTGAACATGGTAGTGAGGCCGCTCTCGCCATTCTTACAGGATTGATGTGGACCAATCTACTTGGCGTCCTCATCACGCTTTATGCCTGCCTGACAGGGGTTTTCACCGGGTTTGGCTGGTCCGACCCCATCTTCTTCGCGCTGCTATCGGTCCTGAGCTTCGTCCAGCTTGGGAAGAACCGCTGAACCTCTTCAACCTCGCAAAGGAAACTGAACATGAGTACGCTGAAAATCTGGGATTTGCATATGACCTATGACGGTCCGATCACCGATGAGTTTCTCGCCGGAACCGAGCAACTAGCCGAGAGTATTGCGGAGGAGCCAGGAATAATCTGGAAAATCTGGACTGTCGAAGATGGCACCAATCACTATGGGTCCACATACCTGTTTCGGAACAGCGAATACCTTGAAAGTTACAAAAGTATGCACCTGAAGCGGCTGGAAGCGATAGGGATCACAGTAACCGCCGATCATATATTCGACATTATGGAGGATGTCAGTCGCATCAACAAAGCCCCGCTTGAAGGCTGACGAGCAATGACCGGACATTGGCTCGCTAAACGTTGATGTCCGGTTCGTCCCGCTGTTCAGACCTCTGGAAACGCGTCGATATCGCTGGCGCAGCGAATGTCCGGTTCGGGGAAGCTGCGCTGCAGCGCCTCACTAAGCCACGAAGGTCCGGTATGGGCCGCTCCTCATCAGGGTAGTGGGTTTGCGAGCAATGGATGCCGCATCGCATCCGAAGTTCGCAGAAAGCCTTATCTAAGCGATGCTTCACCTTGCGCCGATGTCTACTATCCCGCAAAAAACAGACTGGATAGCCATTTCTCAAACGATTGTGAGGGTTTATGAAGCGGCGTAGTATGATTGTCGGCAGCGGGGCATTCGGAATGGTGGGATTGCTCGGGATGAATAGGGCGTCGGCCAATTCTGGGTTCTACGTGCCGCCGGAAGAAGATCAGCACCAGCTTACCTTGATGCAATGGCCCGTAAACCGCAGGGTTCATCCTGACCCTGTCTTTCTCGACATGGTTCAGCAGACGATTGCCGATATCGCGAATGCGATCAGTGAGTTCGAGCCGATAACGATGCTCGCCGCTGCTGAGGATCATGCAGGGGCACAGGCAAAGCTTTCGGAGAAAGTAGAGTTATGGGACATCCCCACTGAAGATCTTTGGTGCCGCGACGCAGGACCGATCTTTGTGGTAGACGGCGCAGGCGCTCTTGCCATCAGCCATGTCCAGTTCAATGGCTGGGGCGAAAAACAAGTGAATGCCCGCGATAGCCTGATTGCCGAGCGTGTTGCTGAACGTCTGGGGCTGCAGCTCTTGCCAACCGGATTACGCGGAGAAGCGGGGGGCGTGGAGCAGGATGGGCATGGTCTGTTGATTGCAAACGAAAGCAGCTGGGTGAACGACAACCGAAATCCCGGCCTTAGCCGCGACGAGATCGAGCTGCGGTTGCTGACCGCCTACGGCGCGGACCGGATGATCTGGTCGCCTGGTGTCTGGGGCGAAGACATCACCGATTACCACATCGACAGTCTTGCGCGGTTTTCTGGTCCGGGGCGTGTACTTATCAATCTGCCGGATGATCCCGATCTAGAAGACCCGTTCCATTTCGCTGCCGTGGAGACACATGATGCGCTTGTTGGGTGTTGTCACGTTAACTTCCGACCCACCAAGGAATGCTGATGCCCGGACTTCAAGCAGCTCGAGTGGCGGCATTCCAGGCGTCAAATGC
>NZ_JBQFZU010000084.1:0-2387 GCF_056542405.1 Ruegeria sp. AD11(2025)
AACCCCTCTTTAAAGCAACAGAGGCCTTTTCTGAAAGATGATAGAGGTGATCGAATTTTATGGTATAAACCGGCTGTTTTTTAGACTGTCTTGTCCACCGGCGAAGTTTTTCAGAATACTGAGGTGTTTGCATAGGGGAGATGACCTGCTCCCCGAAACTTCCCTCGTTCTGATGTAGAGTTTGCTCAACCTTGCCTTGAGCCCCAACCTTGGACCGCCAGAAGCTAGATTTTTCCGGCTCTATCACGATGACGGGCTGGTGACGCCATCGGGATAATGCATGGCAATCGGGACGTTGTATCCGATTGCGCTGTGGGGTCTGTCCTCATTGTAGTGCCGACGCCAATCCTCCAGCTTTTCGCGGGCATCTGCAAGGCTCATGAACCAGTGCGCGTTCAGGCATTCCGCCCGGAGCTTGCTGTTAAACGCCTCAATGAAGCCATTGTCCGTGGGCTTTCCAGGCCGTGAGAAGTCGAGGGTAACGTCGTTGGCGTAGGCCCAGAGATCGAGGTCCCGCGAGATGAACTCGCTGCCGTTATCGACTCTGATCGTCTTGGGGTAGCCGATCTGCCCGCAGACCCGTTCGAGCGTCTGCACAACATCTTCGCCCCGATAGGTGAAGCGCGGATCGGCTGCAGGGCAGAGCCGGGAATGCGTGTCAACGACGGTCAGGATGCGCAACCTCCTACCCAGGGCGAGCTGGTCGTGAACGAAGTCCATCGCCCAGACATCGTTAGGCCCGACGGCTTCATGACGGTCTTCTCTGAGCTTTGCCTTCACCCGGCGCTTGGGGTGCTTGTTCCTGAGCTGCAGGCCCAACTCGTTGTAAATCCTGCGTGTCTTCTTCATGTTGATCACCCAACCCTCCCGTCTAAGAAGCACGTGGACGCGCCTGTAGCCATAGCGCACACGCGTCTCTGCGATCTCTTTGATCCGCCGTTCGACGGCAGCCTGATCCGTCCGCCGGGACTTGTAGTGGTAGGTGGATGTGTCGAAGCAGATGGCCCCACAAGCCTTCCGGATCGACACACCCCAATCAACGCACATCCCGGTGACAATCTCGCGCAAACGGCCAGGCTTCAGAGCTTTCGCCGAATGACATCCTGAAGCATCTCCCGATCCAGCGTCAGGTCCGCCACGATCTTCTTCAGCCGGGTGTTCTCGTCCTCCAGCGCCTTCAGCCGGCGCATCTCGTCAGGCAACAAGCCGCCGTACTTCTTCTTCCAATTGAAGTATGTCGCCTGGCTGATCCCAGCCTTTCGGCAGATCTCCGCGACCGGTGTGCCTTGCTCGCCCTGCTTCAGGATGAAGGCCTTCTGCGCCTCCGTGAACTTCGATGCTTTCATGCGATTCCGCTCCTCTCCCAGCCAGGGAAATTTAGCGGAAAACTCCAGCTCCGAACGATCCAGTTTTCAGGGGGCAGAGCATCGTGACCTGAGACCCGTTTCCTCCTCCAATTTGAGGTAGAGTTCGTCCCAACTAAGGAGACGAACGGAATGAAGAGATCACGGTTTAATGAAGAGCAGATCATTGCGATCCTGAAGCAGCAGGAAAACCCTTGATTTCATGCTTTCTGCGAAGCGAGATACCAAAGCAGCAAAGAAGTTCTTCGCCAACGCATTGCACAACAATGGCATCCCGAAACGGATCACCATTGACAAAAGCAGGAGCAACGCGGCCGGTATCAAAGAAGTCAACAAGATCTTCAAGCGGTTACAGTTACCGGTTAAGATCGACACTGTCAGATCAAAATACTTAAACAACATTATCGAGCAGGATCACCGGTTCATCAAGCGGCTCATGAGACCGATGCTTGGCTTCAAAAACTTCATCTCAGCTGCAGCGACACTAGCAGGAATCGAGACGGCCAACATGATCCGAAAGGGCCAACTTGGGGCTTCGACAAGCGGATTCCGTCAATTCGCAGAACTCGCTGGATAACAACCGCCTGCCAATGCGATAGCTCTGAACGACGCCAGAGTTTGCGACACAGCCATCTTGAACAGATCCGGTTTGTCGCGGCTTACCATCAGATAAACTGTCCCTGTCTTTACTCGCTTCGCCAGCCATCGGATCTCAGCGGAACGCCGTTTTACGCTTCTTGTTCGTTTCATTTCAGTTTTAAAACGCGGTTAGCCTTGTTTCTTTTCTCCCAGATATGCTTGACTTGGGCATGGGCATGATCCTTTTCGTCCTTTGAGATTTCGCCGGCGGGATTGCCATCGAGGTCATAGCGATGCTTGTGCTGAAGCAAGGCGCGGTGATAGGCAAGCTTGCGGGCTAGATAGACGCGCAGAACAAAGCGGAGTTGCTTTTGCGCGTCTCGATCTTGCAACCCGAACCTTTCAACCAGATCATGGAAGATGCCGATCTTCATGGGCCGGACC
>NZ_JBQFZU010000085.1:0-2422 GCF_056542405.1 Ruegeria sp. AD11(2025)
TGTTGCCTACCTGAACCGGCGCAGCTTTCTTAACGATATCAGGATCATCTCCCAGACCGCCTCAACCGTGCTTCGCAGAACCGGAAAGTAACGGGCGCACAGACCTTTATTCTTGCTTTGGGACCATGTACAGAGCAGCGGCACACGCGTTTCGCGTGTGCCAGGCTTTTGGAATCGTATTCTTGATATGAAGCAAGCTCCGATACACGACGCGCAGTTCACATCGAACCGATCCCCGGCAAGTGACACGCCGCAAAATGACACCATCGACCTGGCCGCTTTGGCGGGTACTTTGTGGCGTGGCAAGTGGATCATCACCCTGACCACCGCCGTGACCATTCTGGTCGGAGCCTTTTATGCCTTTGTCGTCGCTGTCCCCTTGTACAAGTCCACCGCCGTGGTCATGCTGGAAACCGATCAGGCCAGCGTGGTTGATCTGCAAAGCGTGGTGGGCGGCCTGGCGGGAGACACGGCCGAGGTCAATTCCGAGCTGGAAGTGCTCCGGTCCCGCGGCTTGATGGGCAAGGTTGTCGACAGGCTTGAACTGGTCTCGGACCCCGAGTTCAACACTGACCTAGTCCCGGCCTCTGCGCTCGACGGGGTCAAACAGTTTATCAAATCGGTGTTTGGGGCCGAACCCAACCCCGAGCCTGTCTCTGAAGAACTGGCTGAACGGCTGCTACGCGACGATGTGATCTCGGCCCTGCTCGATAAGGTTTCGGTACGCAACGTGGCGCAAAGCCTTGTGTTCGAGGTGACGGCCGAAACCAAATCGGCGCGCAAATCGGCCCTGATCGCGGACACGATTGTCGAGCTTTACGTTCTGAACCAGATCGAAGTGAAATTCGACGCCACCGAACAGGCGACCGCCTGGCTGACCGACCGCGTGGCCGAACTGCAGATCGATCTGGAAACCGCCGAGGCAAAGGTCAACGAATTCAATTCGACGACAGCGCTGATCTCACCCGAAGCGCTGCAATTGCAGGAAGTGCAGCTAAAGGACTTGCGCGAACGCCGCGAGTCAGCCGAGGCGACCCGCATCTCGGCGCAGACCCGGTATGACGCGTTGAACACCGCCGAGACCCGCGCGGCCCAGTCTGCCGCCAGCCAGGACCCGCAACTGCAACGACTGCTTGGCCAGATCGACGACTCAGATGCCGGTGAGGCCGACTTTGACACCGCCTTCCAGCGCCTGGTTGCGCGGACTGCGCTTGAAGCTCGGCGGGCAACGCAGCAGGTTCAGGCCCTGACGCTGTCAGCCGACGAGCTGGGCCAGAAGATCGCGCAGCAGAGTGCGGATCTGATTACCCTGCAGCAGCTGGCACGCGAGGCGGAAGCCGTTCGGCTGCTATACGAGTATTTCCTGGCCCGCCTGAAAGAGACATCGGCGCAGGAAGGCATCCAGAAAGCCGACAGTCGGCAATTGTCGAGCGCCGTAATCCCGGGCAACCCTTCGGAACCGAAAAAGTCTCTGATCCTTGCGCTTTCAACCATTCTGGGCCTCCTGCTGGGCGTCGGTATCGTGTTGCTGGCCGAGGCACGGCGTAAAGGCTACCGCACGGCCCAGGAACTAGAGCGCAAAACCGGTTACAGCGTTCTGGGTCAGATACCCGTCTTTCCCGGCCGCGGGCGCCGCAAGGTACTGGAGTATCTCGCGGAAAAACCCTCATCTGCCACGGCCGAGGCGGTACGCAACCTGCGCACCTCACTGATGTTGTCCAATGTGGACCGCCCACCGCAGGTTGTGGTGATCACCTCTTCGCTACCGGGTGAAGGCAAGACAACGAATGCGTTGGCGCTGGCGCAGAATTTTGTCGGTATAGGCAAAAAGGTATTGCTGGTCGAAGGCGATATTCGGCGCTTGACCATGACGGAGCAATTGCAGGGTGTGCCGAAGAACGGGATCGTTTCGGTTCTGGCCGGGGACTCAACCGCGCAGGAGGCAATCTTTCAAGACCCGCTGCTGGGTTGTGACATCCTAGCCGGCGAGAAGACCTCGGCCAACGCGGCGGACCTCTTCGCATCCGAACGGTTCCGGTTGTTCCTGGAGGATTTGCGCCAGAAGTACGACATCATCCTGATCGACACGCCACCGACCTTGCTGGTTTCTGACGCGCGCCTGATTGCGCGCAACGCAGATGCGGTGCTGCTGACCGTCAAATGGAACGACACGTCCGAACAGGATCTCGCTGAAACCATGCGACTGTTCCACACCGACAATCAGCGCCTGACCGGGCTTGTACTGAGTCAGATCAATGCCCGCAGTGCTCGGCAATACGGCTATTCCTACGGCAGCTACGCCAACAAGTACTACAACAACTAGAATTGCTGCCCGATTTTTTTGGCGGCAGCGGCGCGTTGGGCAAGCGCGCCGTTTTTGTGGGTTTTATGTGTATCAGTTTGTGCTGACGGTGCTTGTTGT
>NZ_JBQFZU010000086.1:0-2379 GCF_056542405.1 Ruegeria sp. AD11(2025)
CCGCGGAGTCCCTCTTTAGCGCCCGCTGCTTTATGATGAGCGCGGATCACGGTGCTGTCGATCACTTGCAGGGTGTGAGGAACGGCTCCGCTTTGATTCAAAGCGTCCATGATTGACTCCCATAACCCGGACAGGGTCCAACGCCGAAACTGCCGGTAAACACTTGACCATTTGTCGAACTCTTTAGGTAGGTCGCGCCCTGGAGCACCCGTCCCGTGCGATCCAGAAAATTCCATCAAGAACAAGGCGGTGGTTCGTAGGTTTGCGCCCATTCGGGATGCGAACAGCGAGGATAAAACTCTCAAAGAAAGCCCACTCTTCGTCCGACACCAGGTTTCGTGGCAAGCTGATCTCTATCGCAGATATCAGCTTGAATCACACCAGCGGCGCATGGGAATCACGGCCTAGGCATCTAAACTCGATCACGACAATATTGCCAAATAAGATTGTTTATGCAGGTGTCTTTCAGCGCCCTAAAAACACTTGATTCCGCCGCAGGAACACGCAAACAGCCATCGGCGATAGATGGCCTGTGAAGTAGATGAAAACCATCTTGCGAGAAGGAACGAGACATAAGCATAACTGGCACACTGCAAGCTACCTCGCGAAATGAAGACAGCTGCTCAACAACAATATCGAGATCCACCAGACCGTCGAATGTGTCAAAATCTATGCAGAGTAAATCCCAACACTCTGGAGCATCAAGAATGATCCGCGTAGCGTCTTGGAGGCTTCGGCTGTCTCTAACATTAAAACCTGCCTCCGTGAACAAGTTGCGGATGTCACGCGCCTCCTTTGTTTCGCCCGCGACAAGCATAACCCAAGACCCTTGATACAGCCCAAGGTTAGTATTGCCCTGCCCCCGATGAATAAGCCATTCTAATTCACTCAGAAAGTGTTGATCCAATTCGTCCAGTTCGCCGCTCACACCAACTTTTGACCAAAGCTGACCGAATTCCTTACGATCTGAATCCGCCCTGAGGGTGACAGACTTTTGGAAAGCCAAGGGCAGAAGAAGCGAAACTAAAACACCAACAAAAACGTAGCAGACCATCGCTGCAATCAATCCGTACCCGGCTGATAGCGCTGATCCAGCCACCACAAATCCAGCAAATACGCCAGCTAAAATCGTCGGCAATAAAGGCAGAACCCGTTCGCCCTTGGGGAATGAAACCGGCGGGGAACCTGCTTCCCAGTTTCTAACGCGGGTCATTTTTTTCACACCCATTTATTAATTCGGCGGACAAATTCACCACCTTTATTGATACCCTTTCCTTCATGACTCTGCCTGCCTCGTGTAGTATTTGGTATTGAATACACTCCACGACATGGTGCTAAAGTGCCAATTCCCAGTTTCTATTTAACGATAGATTTTAGCTATGCTTCGGAGGTATTGAACCCAGCGGGCCAACTTCGATTGAGCTCTGCGAGCAATCACCAAAAGCAATCACATGCTGTTCTCAAGAGCTGGCTTCTGCCTGGCCAGTTCTTGAGTGAAACCCCTTATTTCGGGGCGCGCGGGTTGGTGAAGATACCGAAGCGCAACAACATGACGCTCAAATTCAGCATCCTCAATGGTCAGCGAGACAAATTCCTTGCTCCGTGGGATTGCCGTCTCGGGTAATATCAAAAAACCCCTGCCCAATCGCACTAACTCCAGGAGCAAATCAACACGGTTGGAACGATGTGTAAAATTCAGTGTATTTCCGCGGTCAGCGCAGAAACCAAACAAGATTTCACGCATATCGCAGTCGACTCTGGCCAGCGCATCGTTGCCCGCCAACACATCCAGGTTCACGGTTTCCCTTTGACTAAGCGGGTGTGTGGCGGAAACAACAACGCGGTAAGTTTCGCTGTAAAGTGGCTCCGCCTGATAAAGTTCGGATCCCGCATCAGCATTTGTTATGGCGATATCAAAGCGGCCTTCCCGAAGGCCGTCTAGAAGCGCATTTTGTTTATCGACTATGATCTCGAAATTAGTCTCCGGTGCTCGCGCCTGATACCGTGTTACCGCGTCTGCTATTCTGATCAGTCCGATGCTTTCACCAACTCCAACACTGATGGGAAAACCCTCGAGACGAACGTAACGTTTCGCATCTACCACTGCTTGCTGAGTCTGCTGCAACACTTCTTTCAAGTGCGGGAGAACGACTGCGCCTAACGGCGTCAAGCTGCATCCGGCACGATCACGCAAAAACAATCTACCGCCCAACCTGTCCTCCAGCTTCTTGATGGCTGTCGTGAGAGATGGTTGAGAAACGTTTAAAGCTTGCGCCGCGTGAGTGAAGTTTCGATATTTAACAAGTGCCAAAAAATATCGAATTTGATGCATTTCCATGAATTCTGTGCCCCCTCTCTTTGGCGATGCCCGTGAATCAT
>NZ_JBQFZU010000087.1:0-2355 GCF_056542405.1 Ruegeria sp. AD11(2025)
GTCACAGATGACAGGCTCAGCTGCGCCTGCGGGATCACCGTCAGCCGGGAGCCAAGGTCAAGCTGCTGTCCGGCCTCGATCGACAGCGCATAGCCCGTCCCGCTGTTGCCCTCGATCAAGCTCCCACGCCCGTCAGAGCTCAGATCGCTCGAGTAGGCGCTCACCGTCACCTGTCCGTCGACATAAAACCCCCGGCGGTCATACCACGTGGCCGCAAGCCCAAGGCCCAGACCCGTCGTCTCTATCGACCCGTCCCCAAAGTCTGAGCTCACATCCGTACTGCCCGTGCCATAGGACAGCATCAGCCCGCCCACGAGAAGACCTGCCGTGCTGGTGTCCAGCACAATATCCGCACCGATCTCCATCTCCCAGAGGCTGCTGTCGCGCGCCGCCCCCGTGGTGCTCTGCTCGGCCGCCGATGTGATCTGCTCCATCCCCATCTGGACCCACAGCGGAGAGCCACTGGTCTGAGCCCCTTGTCCGCTCCAGGCCAGGGTCCGGAAGTCTTGCGAGCTACCCCGCGCGTGCAGCCCAGAGGGCGCATTGAACGCCAGCAGCGAGGCACCATAGCTGTCATAGATCGGTGCTGAGGGTCCCCAGCTGATCTCGCCACCAGCTAACCGCGCGCTCAACGCCCACCATTTGCCGCCATCCTGCGCCTCAACTTCAGCCAGCCTGTAGAGGTGGGCACCCGAGATCACCGCGTGCTCCCCGTCCGACGTGACATAGTTGCCTCCCACAAGGGTGAAGGTCGCATCCTCAGACGTGCCGCCAACCGAGACCACGTAGATCTCAAGTGGTCCGCCTCCGGCGCTGGCATTGTCCAACCCGGCAAGCGACAGCACCATCTCGCCTGACGCGTTGCCGGTGATCTCAAGCCTGTCGGTGTTCGCACCATCAGCACCCATAACCGCATCCAGCTCAAAAACACTTCTTCCCGATCCGGTGTTGGTATAATCGCCGTCAATGGTGATCACATCACCTGCAGCCCCGTCCTGCACGCTTAAGGTCAAGTCACCCGCATTGGTCACGTCACCTGTGATGGTGAGCTCCCCGCCAGACGCGCGGAACGTAGACGTGGCGTCGATGGACAGGCCCATATCCAGCCTGTCCATCCCGTCCAGGCGCATCTCCATCTCATCCTTCAGCGTGAGATGCTCCCAGTTTCTAACGTTTTCCATTGAGGTCATCGTCCGGCGGCCATGCAGCGTCAGGTGATCGTTATCGCCCGAACCGCCGTCCAGGATATAGGAGGAAAAGTCAAAACTGGCTGTGGCACCAATCGTGGCCCTATCGTCACCCGCGCCAAGACGAACGTCCCCGGTCACGGTCCCCTCCAAGGTGACAACCGCGTCGCCATCCCCGTCTTGTATTGCAATGCCAGAGCCCCCCGCAGCCACAATGGCGGTGTCGGCGATATCAATTGTTCCCCCGCCTTCAGCGTCGGAGATCGTGCGGATCGCAGCGCCGTCGTCATCTGCGTTAAATCCGCCAGCGCCGCCCGTCACAATCCCAGCCACGTCCACGTCAAACTCTTTTACACCCAACCAAAATTTTGGGCTGTTGGAGTTGTGATCCACAGTCACGTAATTCCCTGAAACGCGAATTCCGTTTGAACCCGCCCCTGAAGCCGTGACAACAGCACCCGCATCCAGCTTGACAATCGTCTTGGCTTGCGACGTTGAGCCCGGAACAAACCTCACACCATTCACCATCGCATCCGCCTCTGCTTCCGCCCAAAGCCCATGAGAATTCCTCCCAAGCGTGGTGATACTGCCGCCCTTCATCTCCACGACCACATCGGCTGAGCCAGTGGTGTCCGCATGAAGCCCGTGGGAACCCTCGAATGCGTTGACCCTGTTCTCCGTATGGATCGTCCCTCCGGTCATGAGCGCTTTAGCCCCGTTTGTGTTGTCCGAGTTGTTTGTGTGATCCTCGTTGTGAATCCGCACATAAATCGCGGACGCCCCCCCGTGAGTCGTGGTGATTGTGCCACCACGCATTTCCGCCAGCGCGCTCCCCAGGCCACCATTGGCTTGCACAGAAATCCCATGAGCCCATCGACCGTTAATATTGATACTCCCGTTTCTCATGACAGCCTTTGCACTCGCCTCGGATGCACTCTCCGAGTTGTTGGACACCGCCCGTATCCCGTGCGCCTGCTCCCCTTCCGTGGTGATTGTGCTGCTGCCGTTGATGGCATTCATCTCCGCGATTGCGTCACAATCACAGGATGCATCTGCAGCCGCAGAAATCCCAGCGGATCGGTAACCTGTCGTACTAATCACGCCTCTATGACAATACGGCGAATAGCAAAGCTACGGCGACAGCGCGCATGACCAGGGGCGTGATTAG
>NZ_JBQFZU010000088.1:0-2345 GCF_056542405.1 Ruegeria sp. AD11(2025)
GCGAAGACGGAAACGGTGCCGTCGAAGCCAAGGTCAAAGCCGAGGTCGCAGACCTCTGCGCCAAATTCCCGATCTATCCTAACCTGTAAGTTGAAGGACCCGAACCATGAGCTTTCATTCCATTGAACAAGCCCCTGCCCGCTTGAACCGCAGCGAGCTAGCCGTTCCCGGCAGCCAGCCCGGTATGTTCGAAAAGGCAGCGCAGTCGAATGTGGATGTCATCTTCCTTGATCTGGAAGACGCAGTTGCGCCAGACGAAAAGGAACAGGCGCGCAGAAACATCATCGAGGCGCTGAACGATATCGACTGGGGTAACAAGACCATGTCGGTTCGGATCAATGGTCTGGACACCCACTATATGTACCGCGACGTGGTGGATGTGGTCGAACAGGCTGGTGAGCGGTTGGACCTGATCATGATCCCCAAGGTTGGCACCGCCGCCGACGTCTATGCCGTCGATATGCTGGTCACCCAGATTGAGGACGCCAAGGGTTTCAAGAAACGCATCGGGTTCGAGCACATCATCGAAACCGCGCTGGGGATGCAGAATGTCAGCGAGATCGCGGCGGCTTCGAAGCGCAACGAAAGCCTCCATTTTGGTGTTGCCGACTATGCCGCTTCGACCCGCGCTCGGACCACGATCATCGGTGGCGTGAACCCCGATTACTCGGTTCTGACTGACGCAGACGCGGATGGCGGACGCATGACCCACTGGGGCGACATGTGGCATTACGCGCTAGCGCGCATGGTGGTTGCCGCCCGTGCCAACGGCCTGCGCCCGATTGACGGGCCGTTCGGCGATTTCCAAGACCCGGACGGCTATCGTGCCGCGGCCAAACGTGCGGCGGTTCTGGGGTGCGAAGGCAAATGGGCGATCCACCCCTGCCAGATCGCGCTGGCGAACGAAGTCATGTCACCCGGCGACGCCGAAGTCACAAAGGCGCAGCGTATTCTCGAAGCGATGGCCGAAGCCGAAGCGGCAGGTAAAGGAGCCGTATCTCTGGATGGTCGTCTGATCGACTATGCCTCAATCCGTCAGGCAGAAGTCATGGTCGAAAAAGCCCGGCAAATCGCTGCAGCTTGATCGCAATACGACTGTGCAATCGTCAAAATCGTTTTGCGTTAGTGCCGCCGCCATTTTTACCAAGGCGGCCACGGCGGCAGATTCGGCCGTCTCTCTGCGAGGACGATTGCAATCAACCCCTTTGGCTTTGCCAAAGCAAGGTGGGCGCAGAATTCTGGTCGCTATAAGGAAAGCTGCCCCCGCCATAATGTCCAAGGCATTGAAACACGTTCAGGGCGATCACGTCGCCCTGGCCGAGACACATGCCGAAAACCAGTCTGACGTTCCCGGAGCCACGGTATTGATCAGCGCACACCCCGTCCCGGAGTAACGAGGCCTGAAAGCCGAGCGGCAGATCATCGTTCTGCTCAGCACCGCACGTGAGCAGGATCAGATCGTTGCGCTATTCTCTGGCGGGGCTGTCGGGCTTGGCTCCCGCGCTGGTTGAAGGACTGACCCTGCCGGACAAAACCACGGTCAACGAGGTTTTGCAGTCTTCCGGGTTGGGTATCATGCGGATGAACCTTGTGCGTCGGCACCTAAGCTGACTTAAAGGCGGTGGTTTTTTGCAGCACGGATCGCATGCCCCCGTCTCGGCCTATATCCTATAAGATGTCATCGGTGATGACCTTCGCACCGTCACCAGCGGACTGACTGCCTTACCAATCGGAAGTCACGCCGACGCCCGCAGGGCCTTTATCGACGCCGGCATCTGGCATCGGTTGCCAAATTCCACCCGCACGCATCCGGAACAGAGCATCCCCGAACAGATTATGACGACTGGGCGACCAATCATCTAATTGGCTCGAACACGATAAACCTTGAGGTCGCACATAGCTGTGCGGCCAAGACTTGCCAGGCTGAAATTGGATCCGACGCGTTGATCGGTGACGTGTCGGACGCGGAGGAACAGATTGTGCAAGCTGCGCTATCTGAGACGCCTGACCGACCGGTCGCTCTGTTGTTTGGCAGTGAAACAACTTTACGTCTGAAGGGCACAAGCCGCAGAGGACGCAATCGGGAATTGGCGCCGCGCGCGGCCCAACTGGCGCAAGAACGCCCAATTCCTGGAATTGGGTTTTTCTCAGCGCCAACACGGATGGCCGCGATTGTCCACCCCTGCAGCTGGCGCGATTGTGGATTCAGAAACCTGCGGCCGAATCCGCGCGTCTGGAAAAGACTTTGTCGCCTTTCTGGACACCGCCACAACAACCGACGATCGAAGAATTGCCTTGGTTCCGGCTTACCATAGCTCGGGTTGGTGATGTGCAGGGGAAATCCG
>NZ_JBQFZU010000089.1:0-2251 GCF_056542405.1 Ruegeria sp. AD11(2025)
CCAACGGTTTGCTCCGCCAGTACTTCCCAAAGGGCACGGATCTCAGCCAGCATGGTGCTGACGCGTTGAGCGCCGTCGCCCACGCGCTGAACACTCGCCCTCGCAAAACACTGAGTTGGCATACACCGGCAGAAACTCTCGACCGGTTGCTCAAAAAGGATATGATCGAAGATGTTGCGACGACCGGTTGAATCCGCCTTGGCTGCCACGATCAGTGCGATGAATGCAGCCCTTCGGCGGCTGTCGCAGAGCGATGGCCATGTTCAGTGCTCGGGTCGCCAGATCGCGCTTCGTGCGATTGCTGACAGCCCAGTCGATTACGCGCCGGGAGTGCAGGTCCAAGATCACTGCGAGAGACAACCATCCCTCTCGGATCCACACATAACTGATTTCACCAGCCCATTTTTGATTAAGTCGCTCCGCTTGGAGGTTCCGGCTCAGCAGGTTCGGCGCGATGTTGAAGGCGTGGTTACTGTCAGTCGTTAGCTTGTGTTTCTTCAACCTTTCAACACGAATGCCATTCTCTCGCCGAAGTTGTTCATTCTCACGGGCAAGATCAAAGTCATTGTCGGAGACAACATCCTTGTCGCGGTGCACCAAAATCCACTTATCCAGTGTCGATAGGTCAACACCCAGATCAGATGCCACCTGCTTGCGTGTCAGTTCGCTAGTCAGCGCAATCCGTACCGTATCATCGCGGAACTCGTCCGTCCGTTTCAGCCCCATAGTTCGTCTCCTTTGCCGCAATAAATGCTATCAAAGGAGCGGCATCAAACCGTGATATGTCGAAAAGATATCTGACACTACCTATGGTTCATGTACGAAAATGCCGCGCCTGATGGGATTTCGTTTTCCGCGTGAGATCATCGCTTATGCTGTCTGGGTTTACCATCGCTTTGCACTCAGCACTGCGAATGTTGAATATCTGCTCGCGAAACGCGGCGTGACGGTCAGTCGGGAAACGATCAGACAATGGGTCAACCGCTTTGGTGGCCATTTCGCGAACTGCATCAGGCGAAACCGACAAGTGGCATTTGGACGAAGTGATCATCCCGATCGCCGGTCGGAAATGCTGGCTGTGGCAAGCAGCGGATGCGAACGGAGATACTCTTGATATCCTCATCCAATCACGGCGGAGTGCCAAGGCAGCCCGGCGCTTTCTGAAGCGGCTGATTTCGCAATTCGGTGAACCTCGTGTCGTGATCACGGATAAGTTGCGAAGCTATTTCAAGCCGATCCGCAATCTTGCGCCGGATGCGGAACACCGAGCACACAAAGGGTTGAAAAATCGGATCAAAGGGTCACATTGACCCACTCGAAAGCGTGAAAAGCTCATAGGACGCTTCAAGTCGCTAAGGCAGACGCAAAGGTTCTTTTCTGCTCAAGACCAGATCAACACCATCTCTCGATCCCGTTGCGATCAACTCGCTACCGTCTCATACCGTCACGCCAGAACCGATGCTTTCGGCCTCTGGAACGGCCGCGCACTCGAAATGATCGCCTGATAGACGCAGACCAGACAGCCATCAGCCGCGTGTAAACAAGTTGGCAATGCCGATTTGCTACATCTGAAATAGTTATTGGCTATAATAAAATAGTGCAGCAGTATTGGCCTCCGAAATCAAGATAGCCGAAACTCTTTAGACGCAGCGTGACGCAGTTCGGAGGGTAATTTTTCTAACCGCGTCACGCATTGCGGGGATGTCTAAACAAAGGATCGAACCAATAACCACTATTGAAACAGTGCCAAGACAATGACCCAAAACAAGAGGAAATATGCACGCCAGACTATAATGAAGAAGAAAAAATAAAATGTACGAATGGAGAGTACCTTGAATAAACTGAATACAATAATACTGTCGGCCACCTTGGCCTTCCCTTTTTCTACTTCACTTGTGCATGCACAAGGAATGGGCGAGGCAAATGTCAATCCGTGGCAAGAGTGTGGTGTCGGCGCTATGGTTTTCCCCAATAATGGCGCTGCATCTGCAATCTCGAATATTGTTTGGGACCTGGGTACAACAGCGGTAAGTTCAGCCCTGTCCAGTCCTGATCAGTGCCAAGGTTCAACGATTCAGGTCGCAGCGTTTGTGGCACGCGGATATGATCACATTTCACGCGAAACAGTTGTTGGTGACGGCGAGTATCTGCGAACTTTGATGGATGGGCTCAACTGTGATCCAGCCATTCAAGCAGCGCTTCTCGCTGATGTTCGTGACGATTTTGCTGCTCAGTTACAAGATGCCGAACA
>NZ_JBQFZU010000090.1:0-2025 GCF_056542405.1 Ruegeria sp. AD11(2025)
ATCCCGGCCGCCGATGAATTGAACCAGAGCTACTGACCCCTCAACGCACTCCCCGACTGGTCCGCCGTTTCAGGCGGACATTTTTTGTCGCGAAACTACAGGTTGGAGGTCGGAATTGAGCATGAAGAAAGTAGAGTGATCGCTCTACTTTGCCGCTATGATATCGATCGAACAACGCAGGGCTGAAATCCGGGGCAGAAAGTATACTGAGAAGAGGTTGCCTCGCGAAGCTTTGACGCCTTGCGTTCTGGCTCTGATTTTCTCGGTACGCAGGAGACCTTCAAAATCAGGATAGAATAACAATGAAAATAGCTGGAATTCATATCTATCGGCACGACCTGGCTCATACCCGCGACGACAGCTCGGGCAGCAATCTGGATCTGTCCGCAGGCCCAAGACGGGGTATCCTTTCTGGTGAAAGCCGTCTTGGCGCTCCGTTCGAATCCTTTTGAAAGGAATAGTAAAAGCAATGGACCTGAATGGAAAAACAGCGCTGGTTACTGGTGCAGCGGGCGGCATCGGTGCCGCACTTGTAGCACGCCTGCGCGAAACGGGCGTCCGTGTTGCGGTTGCTGACCGAGATGTCAGCGGTATCGAGGCAGAAGCTCATCTGCCAGGCGATCTGCTTGACGGTTCCTATGCTGACGCGTTGCCGAAGGCAGCGGTGGATCAACTGGGCGGATTGGATATTGTCATCAACAATGCCGGCGTCATCACCCGTGGGTCAGTGACCGAGACCTCGGATAACGATTGGTTCCTGTCGCTGGGTGTGAATGTCGAGGCGCCATTCCGCATCTGCCGGTCCGCGATCCCTCTCATGGCTGAAAATGGCGGTGGGGCCATCGTAAACACCGCCTCGTGCTGGGGTCTGCGTCCGGGTTCCAATCACGCGGTCTATTGCATGACCAAAGCGGCGATTGCGTCTTTGACGCAATGCATGGGGATGGACCACGCCCATCAGGGCATTCGCATCAATGCCGTCTGTCCGAACGAGGTGAACACTCCCATGTTGCGGTCGGGCTTTGCGAAGCGGGGGTTTGACCCGGACACCGCCGTCAAAGAGCTGGGCCAGACCGTTCCTCTGGGCCGCATTGCCGAGCCCGAGGATATTGTCGATGTGATCATGTTCCTGGTCTCGGACGCGTCGCGCTATGTCTGCGGCACACTGGTTGAGGTCAATGGTGGGAAGCCTGTGTCATGATGCGGTTCGAGGGCAAGGTCGCGCTGGTTACAGGCGGTCGCAGCGGCATCGGGCAGGCGATCGCCCGGCGGTTGCGGGATGAGGGCGCGCAGGTCTTTACCGCTCAACGCGGGCAAGACTCCGAGTTTCTGGGGATTGATGCAGATTTCACCAATCCTACCAGTCCGGCGCAGGTGGTGAAAGCGGTCACCCGCAGGGCAGGGCGGCTGGACGTTCTGGTCAACAACGCCGGGATGATGCAGGAAGCCTGTGTCGAGGAAATGAGCCTCGAAGATTGGCAGCGCAATCTGGCGGTCAATCTGACGGCACCGTTCCTGACGATCCAGGCCGCCTTGCCACATCTGCGTAAAACCCGTGGCAGCATCGTCAACACCGGCTCGATCGAGGGGCTTGGAAGCAACCCTGGTCACGCGGCCTATTGCGCATCCAAAGCCGGTTTGCACGGTCTGACCCGCGCGGTGGCCGTGGACCACGGCCCCGAAGGGATACGGTGCAATGCGGTTGCGCCGGGGTGGATCGACACGGATCTGAACCTCGATTTCATCGACAGCATGGAAGACCCCGCCGCGTTCCGCCGAGATATTGCTAGGATCCATCCGGTCGCCAGAACCGGCAGCCCCGAGGAGGTAGCCTCATTGGTTGCGTTTCTGGCGTCGGACGATGCCGGGTTCATTACCGGTCAGGTTTATACGGTAGATGGCGGACGGATGGCCAAGCTGAGCTTGCCCTGATCATTCGTCGCGCGCTTTCCATTCTTTCCAGCGCAGCACTGCGTTTGCGCCGATTTCTCGGAAGGGTTGGGGTGGCAGGCGTTTGGGTTGGTC
>NZ_JBQFZU010000091.1:0-1995 GCF_056542405.1 Ruegeria sp. AD11(2025)
CGCAGAAAACCCCGTCACCCGATGGGGAAGAACAATCAGCCAAATCACACCATCCCTCGTAACAACTCCTATCAACGCCGCAGTGAATTAATGCGAAACCAACTGAGAACGACCTAATACGAACAAAAACTTCGCTTCTTATCAGGCGGTAAAATTAGGGTATGTTCGATTCGCGAACCCGGACACTGGTTACACAAGGAATTTTTGTATGAAGATTGCGATCGCCGGGATTGGCTATGTCGGCCTGTCCAATGCTGTGCTGTTGGCACAAAACCATGAAGTGGTGGCTTTGGACCTGTCAGCAGATCGTGTTGATCAAGTTAACCTGCGTCAAAGCCCGATCCAGGATGCCGAGATTACCGATTTCCTGACGAACCGCACGCTTGACCTAACCGCCACGACCGATGCGGAAACCGCCTTTGGCGGGGCAGAGTTCGTGATTGTGGCTACTCCAACCAATTACGATCCGCGCAGCAATTACTTCGACACAAGTTCGGTCGATACGGTAATCGAACAAGTTACCGCGCTGAATCCAGACGCGGTCATCGTGATCAAATCCACCATCCCGGTGGGGTTCGTCGCCGGGGCCCGCGCGCGGTTCGGCACCGACAACGTCATCTTCTCACCGGAGTTCCTGCGCGAGGGGCGGGCGCTCTATGACAACCTGCACCCCAGCCGCATCATCGTCGGTGAACGGTCAGACCGGGCAAAGGTCTTTGCCGATCTGCTGGTGGAAGGGGCGGTGGACAAGGAAGTGCCGGTGCTGTTCACCGATGCAGACGAGGCCGAGGCGATCAAGCTGTTCGCCAATACCTTTCTTGCCATGCGGGTGGCGTTTTTCAACGAGTTGGACAGTTATTCCCTGGCGGGAGGCATGGACTCGCGCCAGATCATCGAAGGCGTCAGCCTCGACCCGCGCATTGGCGCGCATTACAACAACCCGTCCTTTGGCTATGGCGGTTATTGCTTGCCCAAGGACACCAAGCAGCTACTGGCCAATTACAACCACGTGCCGCAGAACCTGATCCGCGCTATCGTCGATGCCAACCGCACCCGCAAGGATTTCCTCAGCGACCAGATTCTGATGAAAGGGCCAAAGGTTGTCGGCATTTACCGTCTGGTGATGAAAGAGGGCAGCGACAATTTCCGTCAAAGCTCGGTTCAGGGCATCATGAAACGGATCAAAGCCAAGGGCATAGAGGTCATCGTCTATGAACCGACCCTGAGCGCGGATCACTTTTTTCACTCACCGGTGATCCGCGATCTTGAGGAGTTCAAGCAGCAGGCTGACTTAATCGTCGCCAACCGCTTGTCGGACGAAATACGCGATGTAAGCGACAAGGTCTTTACCCGCGATCTGTTCGGCGCCGACTAAGATCGGCTGGGGCGGCGCTGAACCCGCGCCTGTTCAAGGAAGACCTGCCGCACAAACGACAGCGGCAGGTTTCGGTTCTGTCTCAGATCAGCACGAGGGCGTGGATGCCCGATGCAGTTGTCCCGGTGGCATGAACGCGCGTCACGCCGACAGGCAGGATGGAAAAATCAGCCACCTGTACGGTGCGTGTTTCGCTGCGGACCGTGGTCATCACCACCGCGCCGCCCGTTTCGACGTACAGACCGATTGCCACTTCGGCCAGATCGGTGGTGTCAGAAGGTGTCACGGGGGCAGCGTCGCGCGCGGGGCCGGACAAGCTGGAAACACGGTTTGTAAACGGGTTGGTCGTCATGGGTCGGGTCTCGTTCTCTGTGTCAATCAGCGGAACGCTAGCCAAAACCGCTTAACGACGTGAAAGCCCATCGTGCGTTGCGCAGCCTGTTCGGCGGCCCAACACCAAAAAAGCCCCCGTTTCGGGGGCCTGTTCCGCGCGGCACTTGGGTGTCTTATGCCGCGCGTTCTGTTGCGTGGCTGTTCAGCCCTTTGCGCCTTGGCCTCGGGCGTAGACGTCCTCGTATCGGACGATGTCGTCCTCTCCGAGATAGGCGCCGGTCTGAACC
>NZ_JBQFZU010000092.1:0-1943 GCF_056542405.1 Ruegeria sp. AD11(2025)
GTCAGGACTGCCCCATGCGCGCTTTCGGCAGAGACCGCTATCACCGTGAGCGCATCCCCCTCGGCATCGCTGTCATTGACCAGAAGGGAGGCTGTCTCAATCAGGGTGACAAAATCTTCCCAGATAACATCGGAACTTCGAGTAACACCGTTTGCATCGAAAATACGGGCCTCAGACTCCCAGTTGACCATAAAATCGCCATTAGCGAGCGCTGTCACATGCGCGCCGCCTTGCCCACCATCGGTGATTGCTTCATTGGCGATCTCCCCGCCGTTCGCATCGAAAATACGGACATTGGTTGCATTCCCGTCGTAAGAACCGTCTTCGGGGCTATGAGACCTCCAGGTAACGACGAAATTGCCATTCGCGAGTGCTGTAACACTAACGCCATGCTGCCAGTCGTCAATGGCATTGAGAGGTTCATTGACTTTGAGGAGGCCGCTGATGTCCCCGCCATTCGCGTCGTAAACACGGAAATAGCTGTCAGAACCACAAAGATCGTTATTGCAGGGTCCAGTCGACCAGCTTGCGACGAAATTGCCATTGGCGAGCTCTGTAACACTTATGATGTATTGATAGAACCCGTCGACGACGTTCAACCTGCCGCTGATCCCGACGCCATTCGCATCAAAAACGCTTGCGTTAGTCTCTAAATATCCGTTATCTTTATGCATCCAAGTTACGATGAAATTGCCATTAGAGAATGCTGTAACACTCGGCGAACGTTGGAAAGCCCATTCTTTAATGACGTAGAACTCACTGACAATCTCAACGCCATCTACGTCTACAATACGTGCCTTGATGTCAGTAAAGTGAGATTCATCAGGGGATTCCCAAGTTTCGACGAAGTTGCCATTGGCGAGTTCTGCGACCTTCGGGTCGCTTTGGGTGCCATTGGTAAAGTCATTGATCAGGAACTCACTTGCGTCAATTGTACTTTCTGCATCAATAGTATTTTCAACCTCGCTATCATCAGCCGCGACAGGTGCATCGTTTCTTCCGTGAACAACGATTGAAACCGTTGCAGTGCTCTGCCCACCATTGCCGTCTTCAACCGTATAGGTGAAGGTGTCGATAAGTGTCTCGCCCTCTGCCAGAGCCTGAACAGCATCTGCGCCGGTTGGATCATAGCTGATGGTCCCGTTGGTATTCAGCGTAAGGGCGGCCCCATGCGTACTCGCGGCAGAGACCGCTGTTACCGTCAGTGCATCCCCTTCAACATCACTGTCATTGGCCAAGAGGGTGGCGGTCTCAATCGAAGTCACAACATCTTCGTCGATCGGCGTGGGACCTTGCGCAACACCGTTTGCATCGAAAATACGCGCCTTGATGGCCCAATCAGTGTCGCCTTGCTGCCCGTCAAGAGAATGCCAGGTGACGACAAAATCACCATTGTCGAGCGCTGTCACATTTGGAGTGCCTTGAATGTCATTGGTAAACTCATTGACGAGGAATTCACCGACAACCTCACTGCCACTCGCATCGAAAATACGCGCCTTGATGGCCCAGCCATCATCACCTTGCTGCCCATCATCAGATGCCCAGGTGACGACAAAGTGGCCATTGGCGAGGGCCGTAACATTTGGGTCGCGTTGCGTGCTATGGGTGAATTCATTGACGAGGAACTCACTGACGATCTCAACACCCTCTGCATCAAAAATGCGCGCCTTGATGGCCCAATCAGCATCCCCTTGCTGCTGGTCTTCAGACTCCCAAGTGACAACGAAATGGCCATTGGTGAGCGCTGTAACAATCGGCTTGATTTGCCAGCCATTGGTAAATTCATTGACGAGGAACTCACCGACAACCTCACTGCCACTCGCATCGAAAATACGCGCCTTGACGGCATAACCGGATGGATCGCCTTGCTGCAAGGCGTGAGAATGCCAGGTGACGACGAAATGGCCATTGGCGAGAGTGGTAACGCTTGGGTCCCGCTGATC
>NZ_JBQFZU010000093.1:0-1884 GCF_056542405.1 Ruegeria sp. AD11(2025)
CACATACCGTGTCGCGCTGAAAGACAAAGGCCAGCAGAACCGAACTTTGGTAGTAATGGTTTTTGAGAACCACAAATGAAAAGCCTTGTTGCAACAAGGATTCTGTCACTCTGACAGCGGGTCTGACAGAGCGCATTTTAACAGAGCGGTGATGTTGCACGTAGTTTGGCATGGCTCTGTTACGGTTTTTTGAACATGACGCGCGTTATCAGCAACCGCATCGTACTTAAGCCGCCCTTTCCGGGAAATGACGAAATGGACCAACTCAGCCCCGAATTGACCATTGCGGATATTGTTGGCCACTTCGATACTTTCCAGTGTGGAAGCGATGGAGGTGAAGATTCTGTCGCAAAACTCTCTGAGGGCAGGATGGATGGCGCAGGCGGGTCGATTCTCCTGCCAATTGCGCGAACAGCTGAAACGGACGTAGTCCAAGCGTAAATTGACCTTTAGAGCCCAAGCCCACTCAAGTTGTACAATTGCTGAGTCACTATCCCACTCTACAGAACTGCGAGATTGATCTGACTGGATAAGAGTTCTGTTGTTCGACCCACTCTCTCCAATATTTCACGCGGCTCATGCAGCGAATTCACATTTCCCACCCTTCGTGACAGTTTTTCTTATTACAGCAAGGCTCTGCCTGAGGTAGACTGCTACCTCCAGTTTCAAACCTGCTACCATCGGTCCGGTCCCTCTCACGTCTATGCAGACGCCAGCCGCTCCATAGCGCTCATGAGAGGCATTGCCCGCACCCCTCCCCGCCCCGGCACCTCCTTGTCGTCTGCATAGACAAGGATACGTTCTGAGACGTCCAATTCTTCTGTCGCGATGTGAAACCCACGCGTTACCTTCGCCGATGTCGTCCGCTTGATCTCTAAAGCCCAGAGGGCGCCTCTGGGAAATTTCAACATCAGATCCACTTCAGCCCCTGCGGACGAACGGTAGAAGCTTGCTTCTGTTCCGCGTGGTGCCGCTGCGATCAGGTTTTCGATGCAGAAACCCTCCCAACTTCCGCCGACAACCGGATGCCCAAGCAGGTCTTCCTGATTTTCGATCCCAAGTAGCGCATGGGCCAGCCCGGAATCGCGAATATAGACCTTGGGAGACTTGACCAAACGTTTTCCGGCATTGGAATGCCAGGGCGGTAAGCGACGCACCAGCATCAGGTCGACCAGCAAGTCGAGATAACGCGCAACGCTCTGGCCGGAGACACCCAGGTTTCCAGCGAGTTTTGCTGCATTGAGCAACCCACCTTGCTCATGGGCCAGCATTGTCCAGAACCGGCGCAATGTCTCCGCCGGAATGCGCAACCCAAAAGCCGGAACATCGCGTTCCAGATAGGTGCGGATGAAATCCTTGCGCCATGCCAGGCTGGTTCGGTCGTTCTTCGTCAGGAAGCTATCTGGAAACCCACCCCGTAACCAGAGCGAGGAGATTGCATCCGCTCCGGTTTCCGACAAGTTGAAAGGCGTCAGCTCGTGATAACTGACACGTCCCGCCAGGGATTCTGCACTTTGGTGCAGAAGTGTGTTCGAGGCCGACCCAAGCAGCAGGAACTGCCCAGTCCGATGCCCTTGTCTCCGCCGCCGGTCGATTTGGCCGCGCAGGGCCTTGAACAGGCCGGGCATAAGTTGAACCTCATCGATCACCACCAGGCGTCCAACTTGTTCGTCGAGATAAAGGTCGGGCTCTTCGAGCACTTGGCGATCGGCAGATCTCTCCATATCAAGATAGACTGCATCGCGGCTTTCAGCTATGTCCTGCGCGAGCGTTGTCTTCCCAACTTGCCGCGGCCCTAGGGTCAGGACTCATAGCCAATAGATGACGAGTGCTGCGAGGGCGATGGCTGACAGGAAGACCTTCGGGCACCTGTCGTAGCGGGTC
>NZ_JBQFZU010000094.1:0-1815 GCF_056542405.1 Ruegeria sp. AD11(2025)
ACGACGAAATGGCCATTGGCGAGAGTGGTAACGCTTGGGTCCCGCTGATCGCCATTGGTAAATTCATTGACCAGGAATTCACTGACGATCTCGCCGCCCTCCGCATCGAAAATACGCGCCTTGATGGCCGTTGGAGACGTATCGCCTTGCTGCTGGTCTTCAGACTCCCAAGTGACAACGAAATGGCCATTTTCCAGTGCTGTTACACTCGAGATGAATTGACCGTTATTGGTAAACTCGTTGACCAGGAACTCACTGCCAATCTCACTGCCATCCGCATTGAAAACACGCGCCTTGACAGCATATCCGGATGGATCGCCTTGCTGTTGGTCAAAAGACGACCAGGTGACGACAAAATGGCCATCGGCGAGCGCCGTGACACTCGCGTTCAATTGCCAGCTATGGGTAAACTCATTGACGAGGAACTCACTGACGATCTCAACACCCTCTGCATCAATAATACGCGCCTTGATGGCAGAAGAAGAAGCATCGCCTTGCTGCCCATCACGAGAGTCCCAGGTGACGACAAAATGGCCATTAGTCAGTGCGGTAATACTTGGAGTCTTTTGTCCGGTGTTGGTAAATTCATTCACGCGGAGTTCACTCGCGCCAATAAGATCATCTACCGCGATCGGTGCATCGTTTACAGGGGGAATCTCAAGGGCAAAGCTATCGCTTGCTGTGCGTGACCCATCGCTGGCCGTCACGGTCACACTCAATGTACCATGGAAGTCCTGCGGCGGTGTGCCCGAGAAGCTCCCCGCAATGGCATCAAACACCAGCCAGTCCGGCAGCGCCGCACCATCCGTCAGTGTCGCACTCAAGGTCAGTGCATCGCCATCCACATCCGTGAACGCATTGGTTGGCAGTGCAAAGCTCACAGCTTCATCTTCCGCTGAAGAGTGATCGGACAATGCAATTGCTAAAACGGGTGCATCGTTTCTTCCGTGAACAACAATTGAAACTGTTGCAGTGCTCTCCCCGCCATTGCCGTCCTCGACCGTATAGGTAAATGTGTCGATAAGTGTCTGCCCAACTGCCAAAGCCTGGACAGCATCCGCGTTGGTGGGATCATAGCTGATTGTCCCGTCGGTGTTCAGCGTCAGGGTCGCGCCATGCGCACTCGTGGCAGACACTGCTGTCATCGTGAGCGCATCCCCGTCGACATCGCTGTCGTTGGCCAAAAGCGTGGCGGTCTCAATCAGGGTCACAACATCTTCTGTGATCGGCTCGGGACCTTGAGCAACACCGTTTGCATCGAAAATACGCGCCTTGATGGCATAACCAGACGTATCACCTTGCTGCCCGTCGTTAGACATCCATATGATGACAAAATGGCCATTGGCGAGCACTGTCACGCTCGGCGCAATTTGAGTGTCATTGGTGAATTCATTGACCAGGAATTCACTGACAACCGCATCGCCATTCGCGTCAAAAATACGCGCCTTGATGGCCCAGCGATCATCGCCTTGCTGCCCATCATCAGACGCCCAGGTGACGACAAAATGGCCATTGGCGAGGGCCGTAACATTTGGGGTATCCTGATTGCCATCAGTAAATTCATTGACCAGGAACTCACTGACAACCGCATCGCCATTCGCGTCCAAAATACGGGCCTTGATGGCAGAACCTTCGGTGTCGCCCTGCTGCCCGTAACCAGACTCCCAGGTGACGACAAAATGACCATTGGCCAGTTCTGTAACACTCGAATTCCATTGAGAGTCATTGGTAAATTCATTGACCAGGAACTCACTGACAATCTCATCGCCATTCGCATCGAAAATTCGCGCCTTGACAGCATAACCAGATGGATCG
>NZ_JBQFZU010000095.1:0-1776 GCF_056542405.1 Ruegeria sp. AD11(2025)
ACAGATGAAAATGACGACGGAAGAGGCCTTTGTTAAGGTTCTGCAGCTTCACGGTATTGAACACGCGTTTGGTATCATTGGTTCGGCGATGATGCCGATCTCGGACATCTTCGGGAAAGCGGGCATCACGTTCTGGGATTGCGCGCATGAAGGCTCGGGCGGGATGATGGCCGATGGCTACACCCGCGCCACCGGCAAAATGTCGATGATGATCGCGCAGAACGGCCCCGGCATCACCAACTTTGTCACCGCCGTAAAGACCGCCTACTGGAATCACACCCCGCTGCTGCTGGTAACGCCTCAGGCCGCGAACAAGACCATGGGTCAGGGCGGTTTCCAGGAAATGGAACAGATGCGCATGTTTGCGGACTGCGTGTGCTATCAGGAAGAAGTGCGCGACCCGTCGCGGATGGCCGAAGTTCTGAGCCGCGTGATCACCAAGGCCAAGCGTGCCTCGGCGCCGGCGCAGATCAACGTGCCGCGTGACTTCTTCACGCAAGTGGTCGATATCGAACTGCCTGCCGTGGTCGAATTCGAATTGCCCTCCGGTGGTGCATCGGCTGTTACCGAAGCCGCCGCGCTGCTGTCCGAAGCCAAGAACCCGGTCATTCTGAACGGCGCCGGTACGGTTCTGTCCGCGGGCGGCATCGAAGCCTCGAAAGCGCTGGCCGAACGTCTGGACGCGCCGGTTTGTGTTGGCTACCAGCACAACGACGCCTTCCCCGGCTCGCACCCGCTGTTTGCCGGTCCGCTGGGCTATAACGGCTCGAAGGCCGCGATGGAGCTGATCAAGGAAGCGGATGTGGTTCTGTGCCTCGGCACCCGTCTGAACCCGTTCTCGACCCTGCCGGGTTACGGTCTGGAATACTGGCCGGCAAATGCGAAAATCATTCAGGTCGACATCAACCCGGATCGTATCGGCCTGACCAAAAAGGTTTCGGTCGGTATCGTTGGCGATGCAGCCACCGTTGCGACCAATATCCTGGCACAGCTGTCGGACACCGCAGGCGACGATGGTCGCGACGCCCGCAAGGCGAAGATCGCGGAAAAAAAGTCGCGTTGGGCGCAGGAACTGACCTCGATGGATCACGAGCAGGACGACCCGGGCACCACCTGGAACGAACGTGCCCGTGCCGCCAAGCCGGACTGGATGAGCCCGCGCATGGCATGGCGTGCGATTCAATCCGCACTGCCGAAAGAGGCGATCATCTCGTCCGACATCGGCAACAACTGCGCCATCGGCAATGCGTATCCGTCCTTCGAGGAAGGCCGCAAGTATCTGGCACCGGGCCTGTTCGGCCCCTGTGGCTATGGCCTGCCGTCGGTGATCGGCGCCAAGATCGGCTGCCCGGACGTGCCGGTCGTCGGCTTCTCGGGTGACGGTGCCTTTGGTATCGCGGTTACTGAACTGACCGCAATCGGCCGTGACGAATGGCCCGCGGTGACCCAGATCGTTTTCCGCAACTACCAGTGGGGTGCGGAGAAGCGGAACTCGACCCTGTGGTTTGACGACAATTTCGTCGGCACCGAACTGGACACCAAAGTGTCTTACGCCGGTATCGCACAGGCCTGTGGCCTGAAAGGCGTTGTCGCCCGCACTCAGGACGAGCTGACCGCGGCGCTGAACCAGGCCATCGAGGACCAGAAGAACGGCATCACCACCCTGATCGAAGCCATGATCAACCAGGAACTGGGCGAGCCCTTCCGTCGTGACGCGATGAAAAAACCGGTCGCAGTCGCCGGTATCAGCGAAAACGACATGACACCACAGGCCGG
>NZ_JBQFZU010000096.1:0-1700 GCF_056542405.1 Ruegeria sp. AD11(2025)
TAGAAGTATTCTACAATCGCCAGCGCCGACACTCCGCCATAGGCTACCAAACCCCCGCGCAAGCATACGAAACCATGGCTTGGAAAATCGCCGCATAGGGTCAATAATTAGTCGGCCCTGAACATATTGCTTTATGCCGCCGCGAGAGCGTGTCGTGGCCGCCGGCAGAGTGAGATCGCAGTCAGGGCGTCGAGTATCCTGCCCCAGATTTGAGGCCAAAGCTTTCTGATATGAGCCAGGATCAGGCGGATGTTGTGGCCGCAGCCGCACAGCACTGCGAAGATGGCATCGCCGAGGGTGCCCTTGAGCGGGCAGCGTCTGAGGCGACCTTCGGATTTCATGTGGCCGATGGTGGGCTCGATTGCGCTTCGCCGGCGGATCAACTTGCGAAGGACTGGTGTGACACCGCGCTTCTGGCCGCTGATAAACACCTGGCTCAAAGTCACGCCATGGCCGCGGTAGCCGCGGTCGACGAAGACCTGGGCGGGGCGGGTGTCGGTGAGGATTTCCACCTGCTCCAGCGCTTCGGCCAGAGTGTGGCCGTCGTAAGGGTTGCCGGGCAGCGACCGAATGCCGACCACAAAGCCCTCGTTCATCGTGGTGGCGACGCTGACCTTGCAGCCGAATTCGTAGCGTTTGTGGGCCTTGCCCTTGGAAATGCAGTCGACCGCGGGTTCGTGTAGCGCGTAGAGCTTGCCCTTGTCCTTCGGTTTTTGCCGCAGTAACCGGGCGGCAAGCTCCAGTTCATCGGCGATACGGGCCATGAGGCCGGGGTCGGCGACCTTCTCGAGTTGCCGCGCGATGTCGCGCATCACGCGGCCGGTATATCCTTTCAATCTTCTCAGTGCCTTGCGCATGCGCTTGAACTGCCGGGCATGGGCGTAGCGGCCGACCTGAGCCGCAAGCCTCGGAGCCAGACGCGCATAGCTCTGGCGGAGCTGTATCCCGGCCTCGCCGGCCAGCTTGACCAACCGTTGCCGGGCGCGTTCGTAGAGCCGAGCGTCGGTGGGATGGGCAATGTCTTTCTCCATCACCGTCGTGTCGACGATGACCCGCCCGACGCTCTTGTCATCTATCGCCCCGGCAGCCTTGCCGGCCTCGATGGTCTTGGTGAGCAGCCATTCGACACCCTCCTCGCCGATCCGTTTCCGCCACCGGGTCAGCGAAGACGGGTCGATCGGGGGGCGATGCTGAAAGAACACCTCGCCGCAGAAATGCTGGTAGTAGGGGTTCTCCACCCAACGCCGGACAACGGCCTCGTCAGACAGGTCATGGGCGTGCTGCAGATACAGAAGCCCGGCCACCAGCCGCGGCGATGTTGCCGGCCGACCGCGGTGCGACGGGAAAAACCCGGACCATTCGCGCTCGAAGAAATCCCAGTCGATATAGCCCTCGAGCTTAACCAGCTCATGGCGCATGTCGATCAGATCGACCAGGCGCGGGCGCAGCAAATCATCCTGTTCCAGCGGTCTCGACTTGGGCTTCATGAGGCAATCCGAAATTGCAAGAAAATCGCCCGCAGAATAGCAAACCCTGCAGCTCAAAAACACACGAAATCAGCATTTCCATCAGAAAATCAGTAGGTTGGGAATTACTCAGGGTCGACTAATTAGCGATCAGTAGGCCTACGCTGGCAAGCGCCCTGTTGGCCGCCCCTTGGGACTTATAGCCAGCCGCATTGGCGATCCGCGCCGCTGGCA
>NZ_JBQFZU010000097.1:0-1691 GCF_056542405.1 Ruegeria sp. AD11(2025)
GCGACAAAAAATGTCCGCCTGAAACGGCGGACCAGTCGGGGAGTGCGTTGAGGGGTCAGTAGCTCTGGTTCAATTCATCGGCGGCCGGGATTTCGCGTTCGCGCCGGGCGATGTAGTCCAGCAGCGCCTCGTTTCTGGCCTCGTCCAGTTTCGGCTCTTGATATTCGGCCAGCAGCTTGCGCGCATGTTTCAGTGCGCGTTCCGTGATTTCAACGCTGCCTTCCGCCTGCCATTGTTCGATCGAGTTGTTATCGAACATTTCCGGCATGAAGAACGCAGTCTGAAAGTTCTCCTGCGTGTGCGGGTGGCCCAGGTAGTGGCCACCGGGACCCACATCCGGAACCGCCGCCAGCGCCTGATCGAAGTCGCCCCATTTCGGCCCCTCGGCCATGCGATAGGCCATGGCGCATTGCTCGGCATCGACGATGAACTTGGCGACCGAGCAGTGCATGCCCGCCTCGTTCCACCCGGCCGAGTGCCAGATATAGTTGGCGCCCGCATGAACAACCGCGCCCAGCGTGGTCGCCGATTCATACCCCGCCTGTGCATCAAAGGTCTTGGCCCCGCCCAGCGTGTTCGAGGTTCGCCACGGCACATCATAGAACCGCGCCATCTGGCCGATCATGAAATTCATCAGGCTGATCTCGGGCGTCCCCGCCATCGGCGCGCCGGATTTCATCGACACCGTCGACAGATAGTGCCCCCAGATCGCCGGTGCGCCCTTGCGGATCACCTGCGTGTAAGCCAGCGCCGACAGCGCCTCGGCGGTCAGCTGCGCCACGGTTGCAGGCACTGACGCGGGCGTGTTCGCACCCCCCAGAACGAAGGGTGAGCACAGCACTGGCTGGTTGCGGCGGCAGAAGGCGCGCATCGCGCCCAGCATGGTCTCATCCCAGACCAGCGGGCTGTTACCGTTACAGTTGCCGGTGGTCACCGGATGGTCATCGATGAAGCCTTCGCCGAACAGGATGTCGCACATATCCATCACATCCTCGGCGTTCCTGGGCGAGGTGGTCATGCCCATGAACATCTTGTCCGAGTATTTCATCGACGAGTAAGTGATGCGCAGATGCCGCTGGCTGATCGGGTGATCGTAGGGCTCGACAATATGGTGGGCCGAGCTGTGCAGCGCCGGCATCATGTGGCTGAGCTTGTGGAACATCGCCAGATCTTCCAGCAACGGATTGCGGCGCACATCATCCAGATCGCGCAGGAACGGTGCGCCGGTCATCGGCACGAAGACCGAGTGCTTGCCGCCCAGCTTGACGTTATTGGCCGGGTTGCGGGCGTGATAGGTGAACTGCGCCGGGATGGTCGAGATCAGCTCGCGCACCATGTTGCGGTCCAGATAGACCAGCTCTCCATCCACCTTGGCACCGGCTTTCTTCCAGTCCTCCAGTGCGACGGGATCGCGAAACTGAACGCCGACATTCTCCAGTATATCCATGGCGGCGCTGTCGATGCGTTCCACCTGACTGCCATCCATCACCTCACATTCGGGGATGTTGCGGGTCAGGCCGGGCAGCATCTGAAAATTTGGCGCAGTGCGCTTGGCACGACGCGCCGCGCGTCCACCAGAGCGCGAAGCTGTTCGAGTGTTCATAGGGCGTATCTCCAATCTTGTCGCCAAACTGAAGGATTCGCCAAACTCAAACCTCACTGATTGCGATATCTGATTGCAGGAAACGACA
>NZ_JBQFZU010000098.1:0-1628 GCF_056542405.1 Ruegeria sp. AD11(2025)
CAATGTCTCGAGCCACCTGGCGGGCGTCTTCTGTTTCTTCGCGGCTGATCTTGCGGGCATCCGCGTTGGGGCAGCACTTGGTTTTCGATGGGCAGACCTGACAGACCTCTTTCAGAGCGCGATAGCGAGCGGTGCCCTTGCCCGTCGGACCGCGGTTGGGGTCTGAGTAGTTGCGGCGGAACTGCTTGAGGGCGTGACCTTCGGGACAGATGTATTGGTCATTCTCAGCATCCCATTCGAAGTCGGCGCGGGTCCAGGTGCCGTCATTGCGACCGGACTTGTCGAACACCGGGATATGCGGCGCAATCTTGCGATCAACCAGCCAGCCCAGAAGTGGGCCGGTGCCATAGGCGGTGTCCGCGATTAGTCTCTCCGGATGCAGATCGAACCGTTCCTTTACTCGGTTCAACATGGTCTTGGTCGATCCGACCTCAGCCTGACGGATTGATCTGGTGGCTTCGACGTCGATGATAACTCCGTGATCTGTATCGATCAGGTAGTTGTCGGAATAGCTAAAGAATGCAGGGCCTTTGCGGGCTGCGGTCCATTGGCTCGCCGGATCGGAATGCGATGTGAACTTGGGCTGAACCTCGCTGGCAGCGCCGAACGCAGCCTCGTCCAGCGTGTCGAGATACTCGCGGACGGCGCGGGGCGCGTCGGTCGGATCAACGGTTGAGGCGTCCCACTCTTCCTTCGGCGTTGAGTTCTGCTTGTTGGCATCGGCTTCGATCAAGCTTGCATCGATGGCCATACGCTGACCGCTGACGAGGCCTTCCTCAATGCTGTGTGCCACGGTCATCTCGAACAGGTAGCGCAGCAGTTCGCTTTCGCGGAACCGCCCATGCCGGTTCTTCGAGAATGTGGAATGATCCGGCACACGGTCGTTCAGATCGAGCCGACAGAACCACCGATAGGCTAGGTTCAGATGAACCTCTTCACAAAGCCGCCGCTCGGACCGGATCCCGAAGCAGTAGCCCACGAGTAGCATTCGGATAAGCAACTCGGGGTCAACCGAGGGGCGTCCAGTATGGCTGTAGAACTCCGCCAGATGCGACCGGATGCTGCCAAGATCGACGAACCGATCAATCGAGCGCAGCAGGTGATCTTGCGGGACATGATCTTCCAGCGAGAACTCGTAGAACAACGCCGCCTGCGCTTCCTGCCTCGGTCCCATCATCGCCAATTCCTCCCTACAGGACGAATTGAATCAGCGACTTACCACTCAATCAACCAAGAGTTTTTCAACGAAATACGCCGATTCTGTGGAAAAACAACGTGTTGCGGACGCAGAAAGTGGTGTGCTGAACCGAGCGCGAGTGCCTTTCTGATCAGGCTTTACGTGTTTGCTGCGGTGCGGGAAAGATCTTGGCCAGTTTGCGGAGGTTCTGGGCGGTGGCGGCGAGGAGGAATTCGTCGTTTGCGCCGCATGGGCCACGTAATCGGAGCCGACCCAGGCCGAGAATGCGTTTGAGGTGGGCGAAGAGCATTTCCACCTTCTTTCTGAGCTTCATTGAGATGTCGTACTGGCGGGTCTTGGCAATGTCTCGAGCCACCTGGCGGGCGTCTTCTGTTTCTTCGCGGCTGATCTTGCGGGCATCCGCGTTGGGGCAGCACTTGGTTTTCGATGG
>NZ_JBQFZU010000099.1:0-1608 GCF_056542405.1 Ruegeria sp. AD11(2025)
TGCACCGCCATGCAGCCAGTCATTGCCCCCGCCGCCCTGCAGCGTGTCATCGCCATCACCACCATAGAGATAATCATCGCCCCCGCCACCAATGGCGAGGGCTGTAACGCTCGAGTAGAATTGCGAACTATTGGTGAATTCGTTGATGCTGAACGCGCTCGCGCCAACACTCCCATCAATCGCGGCTGGTGTATCGTCGACAGGCGTAATCTCAAGCGCAAAGGTGCTGCTTGCGCAAAGAGGTCCGTCGCTGGCCGTTACCATGACAATCAATGTCCCATGGACGTCCCGGGGCGGTATGCCCGAGAAACGCCCCGCAACCGCATCAAACACCAACCAGTCCGGCAGGGCCGTACCATCAACAAGCTTTGCGCTTAAGGTCAGCGCATCGCCATCCACATCCGTGAACGCATGCGCTGGCAGGACAAAGCTCACAGCCTCATCTTCCGCGGAAGACTGATCAGGCAACGCAATTGCCAAAATGGGTGTGTTGTTCATAACGGTCATTATGTTCTCCAATTCAAACTGTTGAGCATCAGGAGATTGATCGGCAGGCTGAGCAGGCCAACACCTGCGAGCGTAGAACGGAGTGCCTGAAGGCACTCCGCAACAAGCCCGTCCTGGGTGCGTGATTGCGACACCATGCGTTGTGGTCTTTACGCGTAAAACCGGAAGTCGTCGGAGGACAGGTCCGACACGACCACATTCTTCAGGACAATGCTGTTGTCCGTATCCAGCGTGATGGTCGTATCGGTGCCATCATCCGCCGCCTTGTTCAGCACTTCTGCATAGGAGGCCAGGTTGGGGACACCCCTGAACGCGATGACATCCAACGTCGCAATACCAGCCACAAAATCGGTTATGATATCCTCGCCAAAACCGGGATCAAAGACGAAGGCATCGTCTCCCGCACCCCCGGTCAGCGCGTCGTTGCCACCACCGCCTATCAGCCAATCATTACCGGCGCCGCCATGCAGCGCGTCGTCTCCGCCCAGACCCCACAGACTGTTATTGGCCTCATCCCCATACAGCAAATCTGCATGAGCGGATCCCGCGAGATTCTCGATCGACACAAAACTATCATCCGCTGCGTCACCCGTGTTGTCCCCCGCATCGCCCAGATCAACCGTCACGCCGGAGGCCGCATCCCAATACCCGGCCCCATCCTGGCCCGCGCCGCCATCCAGAACATCCGCACCTGCACCGCCATGCAGCCAGTCATTGCCCCCGCCGCCCTGCAGCGTGTCGTTACCCGCGCCGCCGTACAGATAATCATTGCCCCCGCCACCATGCAGCGCGTCGTCTCCGCCCAGACCCCACAGGCTGTTATTGGCCTCATCCCCATACAGCATGTCTGCATGGGCCGATCCCGCGAGATTCTCGATCGACACAAAACTATCGCCCGTCGCGTCACCCGTGTTGGCCGCGGCATTGCCCAGATCAACCGTCACGCCGGAGGCCGCATCCCAATACCCCGCCCCATCATTACCCGCGCCGCCATTCAGATCATCTGCACCTGCACCGCCATGCAGCCAGTCATTGCCCCCGCCGCCCTGCAGCGTGTCATCGCCATCACCACCATAGAGATAATCATCGCCCCCGCCACCA
>NZ_JBQFZU010000100.1:0-1513 GCF_056542405.1 Ruegeria sp. AD11(2025)
ATTGTCTGACGTCAGCGCCAATGGGACAGTTTAGGTCGATTTGATAAGAGAGGGTTTCTGGCTCATCGTAACCGCCAAGGAGTGGAGATGAGAAAGAAACCCGGAACCAAGCAGAGCCACGGTGAGAAGGTCGTAAAGGACATTCGCCGTGCGACCCGCAAACAGTATTCCGCAGAAGAGAAGATCAGGATCGTGCTGGACGGCCTAAAAGGCGAGGACAGCATTGCAGAGCTGTGCCGTCGTGAGGGCATCGCGCAGAGCCTGTATTACAGCTGGTCCAAGGAATTCCTGGAAGCCGGCAAGAAACGTCTGGCAGGCGACACGGCCCGTGCGGCAACTTCCACCGAAGTGAAGGATTTGAGACGGGAAGCCCGTGATCTAAAGGAAGTTGTTGCCGAACAGGCCTTGGAACTGCGTTTGCTCAAAAAAAGCATGATCGCGGATGGGGACGACGAGGAATGAGATACCCTGCATCCGAGAAGCTTGAGATCATCCGACTGGTGGAGGGATCACACCTTCCAACCAGACACACGCTGGACAAACTGGGCATCCCGAAGACAACCTTCTATCGCTGGTACGACCGGTATCTGGCCGGTGGTCCCGAGGCGCTTGAGGATTGCTGTCCCAGGCCGTCACGGGTCTGGAACCGCATTCCCACGCCAGTGCGCGAGAAGATCAAGGATCTGGCTCTGAAGGAAAGCGATCTATCGCCTCGCGAGCTCGCCGTGCGCTTCACCGACACGGAAAAGTATTTTGTGTCAGAGGCTTCGGTCTATCGCATCCTCAAGTCCTACGATCTGATCACCAGCCCAGCCTATGTGGTCTTGTCCGCTGCGGACGAGTTCCAGGACAAGACGACACGGCCGAACCAGCTCTGGCAGACCGACTTTACCTATCTGAAGGTGATCGGCTGGGGATGGTTCTATCTCAGCACGATCCTGGACGATTACAGCCGATGCATCATCGCCTGGAAGCTTTGTACGACGATGAAGACCGAGGATGTGACCGACACACTGGACCTCGCCTTGCAAGCCTCAGGCTGTGATCAGGCAACGGTGCTGCACAAACCACGCCTGCTCAGCGACAACGGGTCCAGCCACATCTCTGGTGAGCTTGCCGAATGGCTGGAAGATCAGAAAATGGATCATGTCCGAGGCGCGCCATATCACCCACAGACCCATGGCAAGATCGAGCGCTGGCACCAGACTCTCAAGAACCGCATCTTATTGGAAAACTACTATCTGCCCGGTGACCTCCAGCAGCAGATCGATGCTTTCGTCGATCACTACAATCACCGGCGCTACCACGAAAGCTTACAAAACCTCACGCCCGCTGATGTCTACTTCGGACGCGGGCAGACCATTCTAAGACAACGAGAACGGATCAAACAGAAGACAATCGAAACCAGGCGCTTGCTTCACCGCAAATCCGCCGCATAATCAGACCAATCAGATGGGCCACATCCTCTCTTAGATCAGAGCGCCATCTGTCCCAAAATCCCTGACGACGGACA
>NZ_JBQFZU010000101.1:0-1459 GCF_056542405.1 Ruegeria sp. AD11(2025)
TGCGTCATCCAGATAGACCACGGAATCGCGGATCGAAGTTTGCTGTGCAAACTCGCGCATATAGCTTCTGAACCCGCTCTCAAGAGCCTCATGCCCAAGATAGCGATGTGATCCGATCAGGATGCCGACAGGGCCATTGGATCGGTTCAATCGTGCCATGGCCCAGCCCGCAGTGCGCCCAGCCTTTCTGCCGTCGATCCCAACGTAGGCGGCAACATCCGGGGATGACAGCGGGGACAGCAACGCAAATACAGGGATATCTGCGGTCGCAATCGCCCGGTTGATATCCGCATGATCAATGGCGACCAATCCGATGGCGTCCGCACGGACGCTCATTTCCTCAACCGCTGACGCAAGGTCTGATGGCGACAGGCTTTCAACAAAGCGGATGTCGACCGTGGCCCGAATGTTTCGCAGCTGTTCTGCCTGTCTTTGTAGTGCAGTTGCCAGTTCTCGATAGAACCATTTTCCTTCTTTCTGAAGGACGAAACCCAACCGCTTTGCCGGGGCCATCTCCTCGATCCGGCGACGCAACAGTCCTGCCGAGCGATAGCCCAACGCATCAGCTGCGGACAGAACCCGCGCAGACGTGGCCGCAGAAACAGGTGCCCGCGCGTTCAGAACCCGGTCGACAGTTGCAACGCCGACCCCGGCCTTCTGAGCTACGTCTTTGAGGGTGACACGCGCCACGATTAGGCCCCATGATAGATTTCATCACCTTATTTGCAGTGCATTGTGAAAGAAAAGATGAAAAATATCATCTGAAATTTGACCTGGGACTGATGCAACTGCTCTGCTCTCTGTGGAAACGCAAAGAAGGATGTTGATGTGTCTTCTGAAACCACACAGCAATGGCGGGACTACTCGCTGACAGGCCGAGACAGCGGTCCAAGCTTCACGCCGAAGCAGTGGTACGCCACGCCGGTTCCTCGCAAACGGATGAAAGAACTGATAAAGCGTCGCGACGGGCCGGCTCTGATCGACTACGGGATCTGGCTGGGCATGGTGCTGATGACAGGTGCCATAGTGATCGTGACATGGGGCACCTGGTGGGCCGTTCCGTCCGTCATCCTCTACGGCATTTTGTACGGGTCCTGCGCCGACAGCCGTTGGCACGAATGCTGTCATGGGACCGTCTTCAAGACGTCATGGCTGAACACAGCCGCCTATCAGCTGGCCTCGTTCATGTCGTTGAAGAACCCCTATCTCTGGCGGTGGAGCCATACACGGCATCACACGCATACCGTAATTGTCGGCAAGGATCCCGAGATCGCCTTTCCGCGGCCCCCGCATCCACTGAACATTCTCTGGAACATGCTTCATCTGCAATCGGGATGGACCGAATTGAAAAAGATGGCTCTGCTTTCGGCAGGCCGGCTGACCAGGGATCAGAAGACGTTCCTGATCGAAGCTGACCGGTCCAAGGCCTTCTGGGCCTCGCGCATTCACCTTGCAATCC
>NZ_JBQFZU010000102.1:0-1455 GCF_056542405.1 Ruegeria sp. AD11(2025)
ATGTTGATTACGCCCATCCTCCTTTGCGGAGGTTCTGGAACCCGTTTGTGGCCCTTGTCGCGTAAGAGCTATCCTAAACAATTTGTGTCTCTTATCGGCGATGAAACCCTGTTTCAGGCCTCTGCGCGGCGGCTGTCCGGTGCCACGGACGGGCTGACATTTGCGGCCCCGATGGTTCTGACCAACTCGGATTTCCGGTTCATCGTGGCCGAGCAGCTGCAGGCCGTCGGAATCGATCCCGGTGCCATTCTGATCGAGCCCGAGGGGCGCAACACCGCCCCCGCCGTGCTGGCTGCGGCGCTGCGCGCCCATGCTGAGGACGCGGATGCCGTGTTGCTGGTGGCGCCCTCTGATCATGTTGTTCCCGATGCCGCCGCATTTCAGGCGGCGGTTGCCCGCGGGATGGACGCCGTGGCGCAGGGGCAGCTGGTGACCTTCGGGATCACCCCGACGCATCCGGAAACCGCCTATGGCTATCTCGAACTGACAAGCGCGGCAAACGGCGACGGGTCCCCCGTCCCGCTAAAGCAGTTTGTCGAAAAGCCGGACCTGGCGCGCGCGACCCAAATGCTGGAAGCCGGAAATTTCAAATGGAACGCTGGCATTTTCCTGTTCCGCGCAACCGATATCATCGCCGCTTTCAAGGCCCATGCGCCCGCGCTGATGCAGCCGGTACAGGACGCGTTGAACGACGCCCAGACCGATCTTGGATTCCTGCGGCTCGCGCCCGAACCGTGGGGGCAGGCCGAGGACATCTCGATCGACTACGCGGTCATGGAAAAGGCCGATAACCTGTCCGTCGTTGCGTTTGAAGCGGCGTGGTCCGATCTGGGCGGCTGGGACGCGGTCTGGCGTGAAAGCGGGCCGGATGCCGACGGTGTGGTGACCAGCGGTGGCGCGACTGCGATCGATTGTCAGAACTCGCTGTTGCGGTCGGACAGCGAGCAGCTGGAGGTTGTTGGCATCGGGCTGGACAACGTCATCGCGGTGGCGATGAACGACGCCGTGCTGGTTGCCGACAAGTCCCGGGCCCAGGACGTCAAGAAAGCGGTTGCCGCCCTGAAAGAGAAAGGGGCAGCGCAGGCGACCCAATTCCCCAAGGATCACCGCCCCTGGGGCTGGTTCGAAAGCCTTGTGGTCGGCGACCGGTTCCAGGTGAAGCGCATTCACGTCCATCCCGGCGCCGCGTTGAGCCTGCAGAGCCATTTCCACCGGTCCGAGCATTGGATCGTAGTCGAAGGAACGGCCCGCGTGACCATTGACGACCATCAGCAATTGGTGACCGAAAACCAGTCGGTCTATATCCCGCTGGGCGCCGTGCACCGGATGGAAAACCCCGGCAAGGTACCGATGGTTCTGATCGAGGTTCAGACCGGCGCCTATCTCGGAGAGGACGACATCGTCCGATACGAGGACGTCTACGCCCGAGGCCAAGGCGCAAAGGGCTGAACAGCC
>NZ_JBQFZU010000103.1:0-1449 GCF_056542405.1 Ruegeria sp. AD11(2025)
CCATAGGCACCCCACAATGCACCATCCTGATCAAAGGATTGCCAGGTGACGACAAAGCCTCCGTCTTCCAGCGCCGTGATTGAAGGCTCGCCTTGTTCGCTTGCCGTGTGCGTGTTGATTTGGAACTCCGCGCCAAGGGGGGTTCCATCAGCGTTGAACCGCTGACCATAGATACCAAACAGGTCTCCATCCTGCAGCGCGGACTGCCAGCTGACGACAAAACTCCCATCCGTCAGCACGGTGACAGTCGGCCAGATCTGTTGCCCCGCAGTATGCGTGTTCACCTGGAACTCGGATCCCGATGGCGTGCCGTCCTGGCTAAAGCGCTGCGCAAAGATGCCCCCCTGATCACCATCCTGACCGTCCGAATACCACACGGCAACAAAACCCCCGTCGTTCAGAGCAGCAACGTCAGGCAAGCTCTGATGTCCGTCAGTTTCGGTGTTGAGCTGAAACTCGCCTCCGACGGGCACGCCGCTTTCATCAAAGCGCTGGCCAAAAATGCCCTCGCCTGAACCAACCTGATCGGTCGACAGCCTCACCACCACGAAACAGCCATCATTCAGACCGGCTGCAGAAGACATCCACTGATCTCCGGAGGACGTCGCATTAATCACCAGTTCTTCGCCAATAGGCGTACCACTTGCGGAAAACACGCGGCCATGGACCTCATAGCCCGCAGCATCGGCCTGACTACTTGTCCAGGTGACCACATAGCCACCATTGACAAGCGCTGTGGAGCGGGCAAAGGCGCTTGTCGTGTCCGTACCGAGATTATCGCTGACCCGCTGCTCCGCTTCCAGTCTGATGTTAAACTCCCCGCCATCATCCTCAAAGCGGAACGTGTAAGCACCGCCTACCCCCGCGCTTCCTCCGTGAGCGTGCAGTTCAATAAAACCGTTGTCGGTTGACATCGTGTAGTAATCCATGGTGCCCGATAACGTTGCAACGGTCGATGTTGCTCCACGCACGACACTCACATTGACGACCGGATCGTAAACGTCCCCGACATCAAGCGTGAAGGTCTTACTGACCGCAAGATCACCTGCATCCGTGGCTGTGACCGTGAGGACAACCTGAGTTTCGCTCTCATAATCCAGGCTTTCACCGTCCTTCAGTTTCAAGTTGCCGCCCAGAACTTCGAAGCGGTCATCATCGACAGTATATGTAAACGTGTCGCCAACATCCGGATCGCTGACCGAGAGCATGCCAATCACGGCCCCGGCGTCTTGTTCCTGGACCTCTGAACCTGTCAATGTGAGATCTTCCGGAGCATCATTGACCGGTGTGATCTCAAGCGCGAAGGTCTCGCTTGTTGCAAGTGAGCCATCGCTCGCCGTCACCATGATGTTCAATGTGCCGTTGAAGTCCTGCGGCGGTGTGCCTGAGAAACTCTCCGCAACCGCATCAAACACCAGCCAGTCCGGCAGGGCCGTGCCATCCGTAAGT
>NZ_JBQFZU010000104.1:0-1392 GCF_056542405.1 Ruegeria sp. AD11(2025)
GAACCACGGCGAGACGTCGGCGCGTGATAAGCCGTTCGGTACGATAGATCGTTGTTAGATTTCTGCTCAGTCGGTTCATTCTCACTTCCTTCCCCCGTGCCCGTCCAACCGTGTATCCAAGCGTGAAAGCTATCAGCAAAGCAGTGATCGGGTAATCCTTCTGGAGCCTGCCAAACTCTGCAATCGCCTCTTCTCCCATCGCCTCGGCTTTGGACAGATCAATGCCGTGCTCTGCCAGCAGGTTTCTAATCTCGTCCGTTGTCTTGATCGGCTGGGGGTCGTCCGGCTGATCATCGGTCTTTGCCTCGAGTTGGGCATTGCGGGTTCGAAGTTTCTCCAACTCGGCCTCAAGTTCAGCTTTGGTCGTCATAGAAGCATGCCCTTGTTGTGCGTGGTCAAAATTGTATTCACGTTGGAGCGTCGCACAAAAACACACGCAATTGAACTCAAGATACGACCGCTTGTCTGCGGCCTGATCTGGGTGCCTCGCACCAGTTCTCTGACTGGCACGAGATATCCAATACTCTATCCACAACACCCGCCCGAGCGCTCTGGGACCTGCGGTGCCGATTCTTCATTCTTGTTGGCTCCGCGACCCAGCCATGTGCGGTCTGCCAGATAGAAGTCCGAGAACTTCGCCATGAAATCCTCCGAAACGGATTTCTGTGGGATACCAGTTGCCATAAGAGCCTGCTGCCACGCCTTCACTTTGGGATAGTTTGCCAGCATATCGTGCCCGCTGTAATCGGCGACAATCGCGGCGCGGTGCAATAGGGGCAGCCAGGCCATATCCACGTTGCCAAGTGTCCGGCCCGAGAAGTATGGACCATCGCCCAATTGCCTTTCCGCTTTCTCGAATGACTTGTCCAGCTTGGCACTCCGGTCATCATAACTCACCTGATCGCCACTTTGCATCGTGCTGCACTGAACCAGATAGTGCTTGCTGGCCTGATAGCTCCAGGCCCGGTTCAGGGCGCGCTGTTCGGGGGTCAGGTTGTTCTGCAGCGGAGCCGTGACCTCGTCGATATATTCGACAATGGCATCGCATTCGAACAGGGCCGTCCCGCCTTCGGTTACCAGAACCGGAACCTGGCCGGTCGGCGAAAGGTCCAGAAACCAGTCCGGTTTGTCACTGAGGCTAATGTAATCGATCTGATAGGGCACCTGCTTGACCTCAAGCATCGCTGTCACGCGCTGGACGAAGGGGCAGATTTTGAAACTGATGATACGGATCATTGGTCTTTCCTTTTTGGCGGTTTCCTCTGTCAGACGAGGCCCGAACCAAAAAGACGACGGTCAGTTCAACAATTTTTTGCACGAACCCGATTTTTCCTGCACGTCGGCGATATTGCCGCGTACATCCGTCGAGATGTTGCAACAGTCTTCAAAGAC
>NZ_JBQFZU010000105.1:0-1373 GCF_056542405.1 Ruegeria sp. AD11(2025)
AAGGGATTGCCGAAAAATCCCTCCAAAAAGCCGCGGCGCGCTTAGCCGAACGCCTGAAAGATGAAACCGAGGTCTCCTCTGTTCTGCTTGTGAGTCAATCGGCCGGTCGGGCGATCACCGAATACGCCAACAAACATGACATAGACTGTATTGTCCTCGCTTCACATAAACCCGGAATGAAAGAGTTCTTTTTGGGTTCAACAGCCGCACTCGTCGTTCGGCACGCGCAGTGTTCGGTGCATGTACTCCGTCTATGAAGCTTGCAATCCTCCTAGGGTCAGGATTCATAACCAATAGATGACGAGAGCGGCGAGCGCGATGGCCGAGAGGAAGACCTTTGGGGATCGGTCATAGCGTGTTGCCACGCGCCGCCAATCCTTGAGCCTGCCGAACATGATCTCGATGCGGTTGCGCCGTTTGTATAGCCGCTTGTCGTATTTGACTGGAGCCTTGCGCTTCTTCCGGCCAGGGATGCAGGCGCGTATCCCTTTGTCTTTTAACGCATCCCTGAACCAGTCGGCGTCATAGCCGCGGTCTCCGAGTAGCCAGTCGACTTTTGGCAGACTGCTGAGTAACGCCCGTGCGCCGGTGTAATCGCTGACCTGCCCGGCAGTGACGAATAGATTAAGCGGCCGCCCCTGGCTGTCGCAGATGGCGTGCAGCTTCGTGTTCATGCCACCCTTGGTCCGACCAATCAGGCGTCCACGCCCCCCTTTTTCGCGGCCATGCTGGTCGCGGTGCGGTGGGCCTTTAGATACGTCGCGTCGATCATCACGGTCTTTTCCTCGCCATGTTCGGCGGCCAGGCCGACCATCATCCGCGCGAAGATGCCTTTCTCGCTCCATCGTTTCCACCGGCTGTACAGCGTCTTATGCGGTCCGTATTCCTTGGGAGCGTCGCGCCAGCGCAACCCGTTGCGATTGACGAAGATAATCCCGCTCAGCACTCTCTTGTCATCGACCCGTGGCTTGCCGTGCGACCGCGGGAAGAAAGGGGAAAATTTGGCCATCTGCTCGTCGGTCAGCCAGAAAAGGTCGCTCATATCACCACTCCATTTTTCGAGCCGTGAATCATGCAGCGCCTTGAGAATCAATGCATCCTGACCCTAATCGGGAAGAAAACGACAGCTGTCAAATCAAGACCCGCCAACCGCTGAAGCCGAGTTCCGCAAAACATGGAAAGCAACGCGGCAACACCTCATTGCCCAAGGCCTAAATTGGATCACCAGGTCTTTTTAAGTGATGGATATTTGAAACTCTCATTCCTCGGACCCGGACAATGGGCCGGAAAATCATCAGACCTAAGCCCGATGTAGCGAAGCCGGGCCCGGGATATTCTGCCTCCAATACAGGATAACGCCTCGAACAGGATTG
>NZ_JBQFZU010000106.1:0-1356 GCF_056542405.1 Ruegeria sp. AD11(2025)
CCGGATGAGGTGGGTGGCTCCTGCTCCACCGGCATCGAATGTGCCAAAGTGCAGTTGTCATCGACTGCTAGGAAAGGAGCCACCCAATGACAGTAAAGACCGTAGGCCTGGATCTGGCCAAGGATGTTTTTCAAGTTCACGGCATTTCAGAGAACGGCCGAGTGATTTTCAACAAAGCCATCAAACGCGCAAAGCTGCTCCGCTTCTTTGAGACGCTTCCACCCTGCAGGGTCGGGATGGAAGCCTGCGGCTCGTCTCATCACTGGGGTCGCCAGCTGCGCAATTTGGGGCACGACGTGAAGCTCATGCCCGCCGGATACGTCAAACCCTACGTGAAGCGCGGCAAGAATGACGCCGTTGATGCTGAGGCGATCTGTGAAGCGGTCCGTCGACCAACCATGCGATTTGTCGAGATCAAGACGGAAGAGCAGCAAGCCATTCTCTCAATTCACCGGACTCGAGATCTGGCCGTCCGGCAGCGCACCCAACTGGCCAACATGATCCGCAGCCTTTTGCGTGAGTTTGGGCATATCTTGCCCATTGGGATCGAAGCAGTGACGGCTTTTGCAAAGCGTCACCTTGATGGCGACCATCCAGAAATGCCGGAGATCGCCAACGGCATGCTCGGTATCCAGTGCTATCAGTTACTCGGCCTGAACGAACGCATCGCTGGCTATTCTAAGATGATCCAGCAACATGCCCTTCTGAATTCAGATGCGCGTAGATTGATGCGTATGCCTGGCATCGGCCCGATCACGGCTTCAGCGATTGTCGCTACGATCGGCGATGCAAAACAGTTCCGGACCGGGCGCGATCTGGCGGCCTGGCTCGGACTGACCCCACTCAACAAATCCAGCGGTGGCAAGGAACGTCTGGGCAAGATCACCAAGCAGGGTGATCGCTACATTCGCAAATTGTTGGTCGTCGGTATGACATCGCGTGCCGTCATGGCGAAACGTTCGCCAGAAAAGGTCGATCTTTGGACCGCGAAGATCATCGCAGACAAGCCTTTCCGTCTGGCGACGACCGCCATGGCCAACAAGGCCGCTCGAGCCATCTGGGCGATGCTCACGAAGAAACAGGAATACCGGCAGCCTGCGGTCTAACCCGCCGACTGCCCATGAGATGCAAGACGTTGAAGTGATGATGCGGAATTAAGTCAACCAAGAGCAAGGACACTCCGGGAATGGCAGCGACCCTCAGAGATCGATAACCCGATTGGAACCTCGCTCGCGGAATTCATCAAGGCCAGTGGCGACAATGCCGCCACACAAACAGGCCGGACAGACGAAGGTACTGACGAAAAATGCCGCAAAATCACGAGTAAACGCTTGCAATGCAGGAGCCACCCACAGA
>NZ_JBQFZU010000107.1:0-1255 GCF_056542405.1 Ruegeria sp. AD11(2025)
CAATCGTGTCAGACCCCATCAGGCTCTAAACATGCGACCGCCCGTTCCAGAAACCTTGCTCAAAACTGGCCCATAGAATTGGGGCTGGACAAAGTTACTGCTCTCTTTACCGATGTACAACTGGAAGCTGACGGCACTGGTTGGCTTTGGCTTTATACGATGATTCCTTCTGAAGAAGTTGAGGAAGAAAGGCACTCTGATACCGGAATTTTTCTAACTCAACGATTTATGCCAGTGTGCACAAAACCAGAGAATTTTCTCACCCGGAAGTTCGTCGAATTTGATGACGGAACTAAGGGCGAGGAACTGGCCTTCTACTTCCTAGATTTAAGCCGCCCAGAAAGATTTTTTGGATATCTAGACACCAATATTCTAGGAATTTCCAACTGGTTTATTGATAATCAAGAAGTGAAAAAATTTCTTGCAGAGTAATACGAGCCGACGGGGTGAGCGTTGTCGCTGTGACGGCGTCGGATGGTCTCACCCCACCGATCCCAGTCTCAGCAATGTGAGCCCGTCTCAATTATTCTGAGTCCAGTCGCAAATAATGTGATCCCAAATCGATTTACAGTCTCAAATAATCTGAGCCAGAAATGCCGATAATCTCGCGCCCAACGGATTATGATCTCAAGCCACTACAACTAGGTATCAGCTGAGGAATGGCAGGAGTGTCCGCAGCCCTGCCATCAGTGAAGCGCCTGGGAACGTCCGGAATGCGCGGGATTGCGATGTGCTGCACATGCGAAAGGCGGAAGCTTGGCCGACGGCTGCTTGGGGCTTATTTTGTTGAAAAACTCTTCCTTGATCGGTGCATGAACCGCTGATTCAATTCTTCCAATGGGTGGGAGGATTGAGCGGTGTTGGGGCCGAGGCAGGAAGCGCAATCGTCGCTGTTCTATGAGTTCTCATTGGAGAACCACTTTCCCTAAGATCACTTGCTTCGGTCGATTGATCGCTTTGTCGATTTGAGCAGCATTCGAGTGCATCTCGCGGGTTTCTACAACCACACAGGCCGACCTTCGGTTGATCCTGAACTGCTGCGTCATCTGTTTGATACGACTGTGGCGCGGTGCATCGCAGAAGGTCTGGTGAGCGGCCAGCGCCTGGCAATTGATACCAGCCGGATTGATACTCGTCGCGTTCCAATCTTCCTTCGGTGTTGAATTGTGTTACCGTCATCCGCAATCACGTAGTGTATATCCGCTTTCCCGTAGTTCTGGACTTTCTGCATAAACGAAAGACTGGAGTACGAGCA
>NZ_JBQFZU010000108.1:0-1233 GCF_056542405.1 Ruegeria sp. AD11(2025)
TTCTGGACACCGCCACAACAACCGACGATCGAAGAATTGCCTTGGTTCCGGCTTACCATAGCTCGGGTTGGTGATGTGCAGGGGAAATCCGTGGTGATTTCCCGGACCGGTTATTCCGGTGAACTTGGATATGAAATCTTCTGCCACCCTAAAGATGCTGTCGAAATCTTTGATCGTGTCTGGGAGGTCGGCCAAGAGTATGGCATTGCACCGCTCGGGCTGGCGGCACTCGACATGTTGCGGATCGAAGGCGGTCTGATTTTTGCCGGGTCAGAATTCGACGATCAGACGGATCCCTTCGAGGCCGGAATCGGCTTTACCGTACCGCTGAAGTCAAAGACCGACGATTTCATTGGGCGGGCAGCGATCGAAGAGCGTAAGGCACACCCGCACCGCAAACTGGTTGGTTTCGAAATCGAAGGCGGCACGATCCCCTCGCCCGGCGACTGCGTGCGCGTTGGAAAAGCTCAGGTTGGAGAGATTACCAGCGCGATGAAATCGCCCATTCTGGGTAAAGTCATCGCATTGGGCCGGGTTTCGGTTACACATGCTGCCGTCGGCGCAGACATTGAAATCGGGCAACTGGACGGGCAGCAAAAACGGTTGAAAGCCAGGATCGTTCCATTTCCGCATTTTGATCCGACAAAGGAACGTGTGAAAGGGATATACACAGAAGCAACGGTTCCGGACGCTGCAGAGTAGCTGCCAAAAGGGGGCGACATCGAGGTCATCATGTCTGATCGTTGCCAAACCTCAAAAAAACACTCATCCGACTTTATGGTTCAACCTGAAGCAGGCACACGCATACTGCTTCTCTTTCAAATCACCCTGGTCGCGACACTGGCATTGTATTCAACTACCGGTTTGGCAGGTGATTGTGATCGGGTATTTATGCTGGAAAACCACGAAAGGTCTGCGGACCTGCCCAATGACATGCTCTGTGAGACCTTTGTGGGGTTGACCGGCACCAGGGGCATTTCCTGTTACTGGGCATTTTCATACCGAAGCGAAGATGCAGGTTTTTTGTTTCGAGACGCCTGGAGGGAAGTTTCAAGCTGTCGCGAGGGTAGCAGCACCTCAGCGTCGAAACCTTTGAATCACCCCGACAGCTACAACTTGCGGGAGCTGATCACAGAGCGCGGCACATACCGTGTCGCGCTGAAAGACAAAGGCCAGCAGAACCGAACTTTGGTAGTAATGGTTTTTGAGAACCACAAATGAAAAGCCTTGTTG
>NZ_JBQFZU010000109.1:0-1123 GCF_056542405.1 Ruegeria sp. AD11(2025)
GACCTGCTGCGCCGGGCGATGGGTAAGAAGATCAAAGAGGCGATGGATGCCGAACGCCCCAAGTTCGAAAAAGGCGCGGCAGAAAACGGGGTGGATGCCAAGAAAGCCAGCGAAGTCTTCGACCTACTCGAGAAATTCGCCAATTACGGCTTCAACAAATCCCACGCCGCCGCCTATGCGGTGGTCAGCTATCAAACCGGCTGGTTGAAGGCGTAGTTGGCGAACTTGTCGAGCAGGTTCCAAACCTCGGTCGCTCTGTCGGTGTCGACGCCGTTCTCTGCCGCACCTTTGAGGAATTTGGGCCGCTCGGCATCCATCGCCTCTTGGATCTTTTTGCCCATCGCGCGGCGCAGCAGGTCAGCGCCCCCAAGCGAATAGCCGGCCATTTCCTGCGCGATCTCCATCACCTGTTCCTGATAGACGATGATGCCTTGTGTCTCGTCCAGAATATGATCGACCGTTGGATGCAGCATATCGCGCTTGCTGAGTCCGTTTTTGACCTCGCAATACTTCGGGATGTTTTCCATCGGGCCGGGACGGTACAGTGCAACGAGGGCCACAATGTCTTCGATACAGGTCGGTTTCATGCGCTTGAGCGCGTCCATCATGCCCGAGGATTCCACCTGGAACACCGCCACCGTCTTGGCTGCCGAGTAGAGTTTGTAGGTAGCCTCGTCATCCAAGGGTATGGCATTTATCTCGTTTTTGGCCCCTTCAGCGGGTTTATAGAGTTCTGTGCCATCGGCGGCGATATGCAGATCCCGCCCGGATTTGAAGATCAAATCCATCGCATTCTGGATCACGGTGAGTGTTTTCAAACCCAGAAAGTCGAACTTTACCAGCCCGGCCTGTTCCACCCATTTCATGTTGAACTGGGTCGCGGGCATGTCTGAGCGTGGATCTTGATAAATAGGCACCAGCGCGTCCAGAGGGCGGTCACCGATGACAACACCCGCCGCATGCGTCGACGCGTTCCTCAATAAACCTTCAACCTGCTGACCGTAGTTCAACAGACGCTCTACGACTTCCTCACTGCGCGCCTCTTCGCGCAAGCGCGGTTCGTCTTTGAGGGCCTTTTCGATGGACACCGGCTTGACCCCTTCGACCGGGATCATCTTGGACA
>NZ_JBQFZU010000110.1:0-1188 GCF_056542405.1 Ruegeria sp. AD11(2025)
TGTCTTGGCCCCCTAAAACTGTGCCACAGTTGGCTTAGTTTTGGAGACGGGATTGATGGCGCGGAAACGGTATTCGGACGAAGATATTCTGCGGCTTTTGCGCGAGATTGAGCTGGGCCTGGCATCTGGTTCGGATGTCGCGACGGCGTGCAGAACGGCTGGTGTCAGTGATGCGACCTATTACACATGGCGCAAGCGGTTTGGTGGGATGGGACGATCTGAGATGGCCAATCTGAAGGCGCTGCAGAAAGAGAATGATCGGCTCAAGAAAATCGTGGCTGAGCTTGAACTGGACAAACTCATTCTCAAGGAGAGCCTTGATTATCTAAAGCCAAAGGCCTGACGGCAGACCAGCTTCGTCAGGCCGTGGTCCACACCCGACAAAAGCTGGCAACCTCTGAACGGCGCACCTGTCGCGTGATTGGATTGGCGCGGAGCACGCTGCAATACCGCGCAGCGCCAAAGGATGATGAGGCGTTACGTCTGGCGATGATCCGATTGGCCAAACGGTATGGGCGCTACGGCTACCGCAAGGTCGCCGAGCTGCTGCGTGTCGAAGGCTGGGCAGTCAATCATAAAAAGATCGAACGACTATGGCGCGAAGAAGGCTTGCAGCTCCCACAACGGCACAAGAAACGCAAACGGCTGTACCACAAGGACAGCTCGATCATCCGGCTCCGACCGCAACATCCCAATCACATCTGGAGCATTGACTTTGTCCACGACAAGCTGAGCAACGGACAGAGCTACAAGATGCTGACGGTGCTGGATGAGTATACCCGTGAGGCGCTCTGCGTAGCGGTCAAGCCGAAGATGAACAGCGCAGACGTGCTGGATGCGCTCTACCCACTCTTATTGCGGCACGGGAAGCCCGAACACATCCGTTCCGACAACGGCGCGGAGTTCATCGCAACGGCCCTGCAGACCTGGTTAAGAAAGGTGGGCATTAAGCCGATCCAAATCTACCCGGGATCACCTTGGGAGAATGGATACAACGAGCGCTTCAATGGCACTCTGCGCCGGGAAGTCCTCAACGCAGAATGGTTCCACACCACCAAACAGGCTCAGATCGTCATCAATACCTGGCTTAGACAGTACAATCGTGTCAGACCCCATCAGGCTCTAAACATGCGACCGCCCGTTCCAGAAACCTTGCTCAAAACTGGCCCATAGAATTGGGGCTGGACA
>NZ_JBQFZU010000111.1:0-1182 GCF_056542405.1 Ruegeria sp. AD11(2025)
CGCGTCTTACTCGATGATTTTCGACACGACGCCGGCGCCGACGGTGCGGCCGCCTTCGCGGATGGCGAAACGCAGGCCGTCTTCCATCGCGATCGGGGCGATCAGCTCGACGGTGAAACCGACGTTGTCGCCGGGCATGACCATCTCGGTGCCTTCAGCCAGGGTCACGGTGCCGGTCACGTCGGTTGTACGGAAGTAGAACTGCGGACGGTAGTTCGCGAAGAACGGGGTGTGACGGCCGCCTTCTTCCTTGGTCAGGATGTAGGCTTCGGCTTCGAACTTGGTGTGCGGTGTCACCGAACCCGGCTTACACAGAACCTGGCCACGCTCAACGCCTTCACGGTCGATACCGCGCAGCAGGGCGCCGATGTTGTCGCCCGCTTCACCGCGATCCAGCAGCTTGCGGAACATTTCAACACCGGTACAGGTGGTTTTCTGAGTGTCACGGATGCCGACGATTTCGATCTCGTCGCCAACGTTGATCACACCACGCTCAACACGGCCCGTAACAACGGTACCACGACCCGAGATCGAGAACACGTCTTCGACCGGCATCAGGAACGGCTTGTCAACTTCACGCTCAGGGGTGTCGATGTAGTCGTCAACAGCCGCCATCAGTTCGCGGATCTTCTCTTCGCCGATTTCCGGCTTGTTGCCTTCCATCGCGGCCAGAGCCGAACCTGCGATGATCGGAATGTCGTCGCCGGGGTATTCATAGCTGGACAGCAGTTCGCGAACTTCCATCTCAACCAGTTCCAGCAGCTCTTCGTCGTCAACCTGGTCAACTTTGTTCATGAACACGACCATCTTCGGGATGCCAACCTGGCGGCCCAGCAGGATGTGCTCGCGGGTCTGCGGCATCGGGCCGTCAGCGGCGTTCACAACCAGAATCGCGCCGTCCATCTGGGCAGCACCGGTGATCATGTTCTTGACGTAGTCGGCGTGGCCGGGGCAGTCAACGTGCGCATAGTGGCGGTTGTCGGTCTCGTATTCCACGTGGGCGGTCGAGATGGTGATGCCGCGCGCTTTCTCTTCGGGCGCACCGTCAATCTGGTCATACGCTTTGAAGTCACCGAAATACTTGGTGATTGCTGCGGTCAGCGTGGTCTTGCCGTGGTCAACGTGGCCAATCGTGCCGATGTTGACGTGCGGCTTATTACGCTCAAACTTTTCCTTTGCCAT
>NZ_JBQFZU010000112.1:0-1169 GCF_056542405.1 Ruegeria sp. AD11(2025)
CGAAGAGTTCATGCAGCGTCTTCTTAGGCTGCGTGAAGCGCGCGCGGATCAACTCCGCAAGTTCTGGATAGCTCGCATGGGCGGCCATGATCTCATGAAGCTCCAGCATAGTGAGAGCCGATACAAGCATACGTTTTGACCAGCCTTTCTCTGTGAGTGTCCGGTCGAAGCGCTCGATCAGCAATACATCCTTGCCGAGTGACTTTGTGAGTTTCACTGGCGCGACGTCCAGACCTGCAAGTGCAGCCATGCGCATGGCGATGAACTCACCCTTCACCACGCTGTAAGTGTCATTCGAAGACGAAAATTTCGCGATGTATTTTTTGTCGCCATCATCGATCAGCGCCTTCGGACGTGCCCCGCCTATGGCCGTTCCGTGCTGGAGCACTTCGGCCAACGCCGGTGTCAGCGGGACACCCTCATTGACGATATCGGCCGCCTCCTGGAGTTCGTCGAGTGTGGCAGCACTGGTTTCTCTTGGGGTATATTCACTCGCTGAGCGCTGGAAATCGAGCGCACCGATACGGTCCGATCCCGACTCGAGCATAAACGTCAGTTCGTCAAAGTCGACAACATCTGCTTCTGCACCGACAGCGCCCGTCAGTCGGTTGATGATCACCCGACGACCCCAGGCATCAGGCGCCGCATCGCGCAATGAACTTGCCATCTTGAGCGGCGGGATCGGATCGATCCGCCCTGCCCTTATCGGCAGCTCAGGCAGATAAAGAGGAATTGCCCTGTCTGAGCTCAGGTAGGACCGGCCATAGTTGAAAACATATATCTCGCCGTCCCTTTCGATCCGGCCGGCCACAACCGGCTCGGTCGCGTCTGGAAGCCAGACCCAAACAAAGGCACCTTCGGGTGCAGCGATCTCAGAAGTCATCCTGCACCTCGCTCTTTGGCTTTCTGATCTTTCCCGGCATCAGCGTAAGCTTGTCCTCTATCCGTTCAAGCTCCGATGCGAGTGATGTGGCATCGGGAACAAAGAGCGACAGGCCAACCAGCACGGCGGCCTCGAACACGAAACCGATATCGACCTGGGGATCTCCCTTTTCGATCTTCTGGAGCGTGCTGCGGGCAATGCCGATGCGGTCGGCCAGGTCCTGCTCCGCCATGCGGCGTTCCTTTCGGGCCAGTTTGATCTGTGTTCCCAGAAGCTTCAACGCCTG
>NZ_JBQFZU010000113.1:0-1096 GCF_056542405.1 Ruegeria sp. AD11(2025)
CTCAAATATCGATTTGTCAGCGCCGTCGGTTCGGTTGAGCGAGGCAGATACTTCCGCAGCCTGTTGTTCGTGTTCTCGACCGTTCCTTTCTGATACGGCGCTTGTGGATCGCAGAACCAGGCATCCGCGCCGATCCCGGCCCTGAGGTGCCTCCAGGCCGAGAACTCGGTGCCACGGTCGAAGGTGATCGACTGACGTGCATCGGCGGGCAGGGGAGCCAGCCCCTGGATCAGCGCTTCCATGATCGGCTTGGACTGGCGATCCTCATTGCGCATCACGACAGCATAGCGACTGACGCGTTCGACCAGAGACGTCACATTGACTTTCCCATACTCCTTGCGAAACATCATCAGATCACATTCCCAGTGGCCGAACTCAGTGCGGTCCGCGATGCGCTCGGGCCTGTGAGACAGGCTCTGCGTGTCAAAGATGTGGGTCCGGTTGTACCTGCGATAGCCACGTGGCCGGCGGCGTTTGCGATGCTCAGGGAGATGGCGGTAAAACTGTTCCTCGCGGCCATCCTTGGAATAGGCGAACCGATAGATCGTCTCGTGACTCACACGGATCGGATGGCGTTCAAGCCGCATCCGGCCTGCGATCTGTTCGGGCGACCATCCAGCCTTGAGTCGATCTTCGATGGCTTCCTTGAGGTCTGGATGCACGATCATCTTGCGATGGATCGCGCGGCGCGCCTCGTATTTGTCCTGAGCGACAACCGCGTGATATCCGTTGAGTTCTGGGATCTCAGTATCTGTGTATCGGTTCCGTTTGATGTCTCGGTAGATCGTAGAGGGGTTACGACCCAACCGATCGGCTATCTCAGCGACCGGCATTTTTGCTTCCAGCCACTTTGCGAGCTTACGTCGTTCGCCCAGTTTCAGGTGACAGTAGCGGCTTCCCATTCTTCATACTCCATGCAACTCTCTGTTTTAGTACAGAATTTGCACTTCGTTTGTGAATCCACCGGAGGCTCAGACTACGCCGCATAATTCGACGCCTAAGGTTTTTCTGACTTTGCCTGTTTCACCAGATCCATGAAGGCCCGTATGATTTTTACGTCGCGCCCCTGTGAAAGGGAGATCAGGCTTTCGCCCAT
>NZ_JBQFZU010000114.1:0-1032 GCF_056542405.1 Ruegeria sp. AD11(2025)
GACGGAAATCGCACCCGCCGTGTCCCCGCCGATCTCCATTAAGATAGCCAGGGCGTCTGATGAGGCCAAACCAAGCGCCCGCGACAGTGCAAGAAGTTGCTGTTCCTCTGGCAGCAGGTTGGCCAGCCAAGGGGTAATCACCGGTGCTGCGACCGACTCTGGCCGAAGTGGTATGGTCACAGACAGCGGAAATGCGCCTTTGGTTGCCAACCACTTCGGATTATATCGGAACGACAGTTCACCCGCTGCATCAACGTCGATCTGCCCAATGGTAAAGTTGCCGTAGAAAACCGAGATGCTGTTTTGGCTGTCCATCATTCGCCGTCCAGGTCATATCCATCCTGGCTCAACTTGATTTCCTTGGCCATACCATCACCCTGGGACTGAAATAGTATCGGCAGGTCTGTGCGGAGTGCCTTCGCAATCTCCACAAGAGTGGACAGCCTTGGGTCTCGCTTCCCATTTTCGATCTTGGATAGACTAGCCGCTTCGACGCCGGACAGACGTGACAAGTCGTTGAGCGTCAGCCGTTGGTCGCTCCGAGCTTTCCGAATGTTGGCGCCCACTATGTGGGGCCATTTTTGGTTCGCATACCGCTCCATTTGCACCTCTTGTCCCTAACGACAAGATATGGCAAGAGCGGCACCAAATGCAAACTATTTGTCGCTGACGACAAAATCGCTGCAATTGTCAAAATGAGCGCTCAAACTTGTCCTCAACGACAAAGGTTGCTCAGTTAGCCTTTGCGCACCAGTTGCAATAACCCAGTCGGCTCAACCGCCCCGAACGTGCACATATGGGGGTTATGAGGAACACAAGGAGAAGGCACGATGCAGTGACCATTCGCTGCGCGAATGTCCGCTTCTTGAAATCCGGGTTGGTAACAAACGGTTGTTTATGTTTCCGACCTTGTGCCCGTCTATTGGATTAACCCAGCAGATGGCACCCCGCTTATTCCCTAATGCCTTCATTTGCAAAGACCGCATTGGATGCAGGTTTGGTTGATTGGTTACTTTGACAGATGGCGCTTTC
>NZ_JBQFZU010000115.1:0-1000 GCF_056542405.1 Ruegeria sp. AD11(2025)
CGACCGAGATGGGTCATGCGGTTGAGAGCATTGACAGCAATCTTGGTTTCGGTCGTTTGGGTCTCCAATTTGCGGCTGCGCAGCTCTGATCCGATGACTTGTTTGTAACGCCCGATCTGGGCCTCGCCGCATGATCTTTGGCCATAGCCAGTGGCCTTCTGCCAGGCCATACGACCGCCCTTGGCGATCATGTCGATATGGGCGTTGCGTGCGGCGCACTCTCCGGGAACGGCGTTCTTCGGCGGCGGAATGATCAGCTCGACATCCGCACCGAAAGCCCGTCGGATCGTTGCGGCGGTTGGTGTACCGTCATAAGCACCGTCTGCGATGAAACGGTGAACAGGACCGGCCACCTCGGCAAGAAGATCAGGCAATGCGCCGGAATCTCCGACATGCTCGGTTGTTAGGCGTGACGCGACGAGCTCGCCGCTTTCCGGGTCGAACCCGATATGCAGTTTGCGCCATGTCTTGCGGGCCTTTGGTAGCCCATGCTTCTCCCGCATCCAGTCGCGGCCACCGTGGACACGCAACCCGGTGCTGTCCACAACCAGCGTGATCGGTCCACCGGCCGTGCGAATGTCAGACACGATCAGAAGCGTTTGCGCACGCCGGCAGAGCGTCGAGTAATCCGGCACGGGGAGATCCAGTTCCATGAGCTGCAGCAGACTGCGCACAAAGCCCTGAGTTTGCCGAAGCGGCAGGCCGAACACCACGCGCAAGGTAAGACACATCTCGATCGCCAGATCGGAGTATCGCTGCTGACCGCCGCGCTTTCCTTTGCGCATGGCGCACCATCCAGACACCGCGTCCTCGCCAATCCAGACCGTTACGTCACCACGCAGGCGCAGCGCCTCGTTGTATTCGGCCCAGTTCGTCACACGGTACTTTGCCTTCGCAAACCTATCCCGCCGCGACGCATTGAATTTGAAAGGCATCCCAGCATCCCGCAGTCAATTCGAAGGACCAGCTATGCATCGGAAACGATTTGTGCAACACGCTC
>NZ_JBQFZU010000116.1:0-999 GCF_056542405.1 Ruegeria sp. AD11(2025)
GCCTTCATGAACCGGTCGCGGATCACGACCGGATCCATGGTGATCACCGGCATCTTGGCGTTGCCGCTTTCGCACTTGCTGACGATGATGGTCATCTGCTTGACGTCCAGCGCCTCTTGCAACACGCGACCGGTTTCCTCGGCCAGGCATTCGATCACCCGGTCACAACCTGCAGCCTCGGCCATTTTCGCCAACGAGGTTTTCTGCCCCGCATAAGTCGGCTGATCTCCGGTCGATCCGTAAGAGCCGTTGTCGATGATCAGCAGGATGTAGTTGTCCGCTACATTGTTCGCGATTGTCGGCAGCGTGCCCAGATTGGTCAGGATCGAGCCATCTCCGTCAATGACGATCACCGGTTTCGGCTGCGACAGAGCCAGCCCAAGTCCAATGGATGAGGCCAGCCCCATCGTACCCAGCATGTAGAAATTGGTCGGTTGATCGTCGATTGCGTGCAGTTCCTGACTGGGGATGCCGATGTTGCAGACAACCAGCTGTTCACGCAGGATCGGGGCAATTTCCTTCAGGATTTCAGAACGGATCATTGGTCGCCATAGCCTCCCCAGAAATTGGCGTCGGTCAAAATGGCAACGGGTTTGTTGCACATGAAGGTGTATTTCAGAATGTTGTCCAACTCCTCTACGTCTTTCTGCCAATGAAAGTGGTAGGTCGGGATATTGAGTTGAGCCAAAAGCGCCTTGGTGTGAACCGCCATCTCCACCTGGCAGGCGACGGGTTCGCGCAGTTCGCCACGGTAGGAGATCAGCATCGGCAATGGCATCCGGTAGTACTGGATCAGCGTGGCCAGCGTGTTGATCGTCACCCCGATGGCGGTGTTCTGCATGATGATGGCCGGGCGCTTGCCGCCCATCCAGGCGCCGGCGCACAACCCCATCCCTTCATCCTCCTTGTTCGAGGGGATGTGAAAGATGTCGTCGCGTTGGTCAATCTCCTCGATCACCCCGGCCAGCTGTTTGCAGGGCACGGTGGTGACAAACGAGA
>NZ_JBQFZU010000117.1:0-934 GCF_056542405.1 Ruegeria sp. AD11(2025)
CATGATGATGACGGTGATCCGATCTGACGTCCATTCCGCCTCGACCCAGACATTCGCGCGGGCAAAATCCACCGCGTTCTGGATCAGGTTGCGCAGACCGTGAATGATCTCGGGCTTTCGCAGGATCGACGGTTGTTGAACATCCCCGTCCTGACCCGGACCTTCAGAAAAACTGATAGCCTTCCCCCGATCGATATGTGGTTCTGCGGCTTCGTGAACGACAGTCGACAGCGGGGCCTGCCGCAGATGCAGGTCATCTTTGCCGGCCCGGCCCATATTGCGCAGAATATCCCGGCACCGATTGGCCTGTTCCCGGATCAGGGCGGCGTCATCCTTAAGATCGGGCCGGTCGTCCAGTTCTTCGATCAGTTCCGAACTAGTCAGCTTGATCGTGGCCAACGGCGTGCCCAGTTCGTGCGCCGCCGCCGCGACAACCCCACCTAGGTCGGTCAATTTCTGTTCGCGCGCCAGCGCCATGTAAGTGGCCGAAAGAGCCTCGGACATCGACTGAACCTCGGAACTCACGCGGTGCGAATAGGCGCCGATGAAGGCAATTGCGATAACAATCGCGGCCCAGTTCCCAAACAACAAGATGTCTGGGATCTCCAACACCACGCCGAGATCCGTGCGCAATGGCAGATGGAACTCCGCCAGCAGGGTTGTCAGAACAATTGCAACGGCACCCACGATCAGGGTCGACCGAGTGCTCATGACATTCGCCGAGATCGTTACCGGGCCAACGAGAAGCAAGGCAAACGGGTTATTCAGCCCGCCGGTGAGATACAACAGAAACGCCAGTTGCAACAGGTCAAAGAGAACCATCAGAAAGTTCTCAAACTCGGTCAGACGCTTGTTGCGTGGGAAAATCACGATTGCGGTCAGATTGCCCACAACCGACACGCCGATGGCCAGGTAGCACAGACCCAGTTCCAGC
>NZ_JBQFZU010000118.1:0-929 GCF_056542405.1 Ruegeria sp. AD11(2025)
GCCGAGGCCGCGCGTCGCCGCAAAAAATCTTGCGATCGTTCTTGGAGAATGGACGAGACCTACATCAAGGTGAAAGGGGCGTGAGTATATCTCTATCGAGCTGCCGACAAGCACGGTATGACGCTTGATTTCATGTTTTCGCAGCGTCGAAACAAACCCGCCGCTACCAAATTCTTTGCTCGGACGCTGGAGGTCAACGGCCTTCCAAGAAAGATTGTCATCGACAAAAGCGGAGCTAATACGGCTGGCATCAAGGGGGCGTTGTTGCAGAACTCTTTCTACGAGGGATTCACAACGAGAAACCACATGGTTAATCGGGTCGAATGAGCAATCCATCATCCGCCCGTTACCGCGTCACGAACTGGTCTGACTACAACGCTGCGCTCAAGAAACGCGGTTCACTTCTTGTCTGGTTGGACAAAGATATGACCTGGCTCGCGGCGCATGAGAGTAAGCCTGGGCGTCCGCCAGTCTTTTCGAATGCTGCGATCCAATTCTGCCTGTCGATCAAGGTGCTGTTCAAGCTGCCGCTGAGACAGACAGTGGGGATGGTCGCCAGCCTCTTGCGATTGGCCGGGCTAGACTGGCCTGTGCCAGACTTTTCCACACTAAGTCGTCGTCAGAAGAACTTAGCCGTTCAGATCCCGTATCGCCGTGCCGACGGTCCGCTCAACCTTCTTGTCGATAGCACCGGGATCAAGTTTCTCGGCGATGGCGAGTAGACAAGCCCGCAAGCATGGTGTTCGGGGGCGTCGACAATGGCGCAAGGTACATCTGGCCATGGACACGGCTACCTCGGACATCCGGGGGTCGATTCCGGCTCGGGGCAGAATCGTATCATAAGGTATTCCCCGCTTTCGCTCCCTACTACGTGGGTTGGTAAGATACGAAATGAGACAGGTGCAAAAGGCAGAGCAGTCGTTGTCTGC
>NZ_JBQFZU010000119.1:0-883 GCF_056542405.1 Ruegeria sp. AD11(2025)
CGCCCGGCCCCTTACTTTTTCATAACCAAATCTTATAAATACAATCAAAAAACAAAACTTATTCTCATGGCATTGATTTGCTATATCGGGATAGAAGCAAGACCAAAGTGTCGTTGAAGTCCTTCTGTCACAACATCCGTTTCCCAATCCGGGTTCGATGAGCAATTTCACCGACATCTTCTAGTGATCTTGTACATGACAGATTCGACCGCGCGACGTAGCCGAAACTTAGCCAGGAATGGAGAATGATATGGACGGAAGTGACACCCCAAACATGGGCGGATGCCCGGTAATGCACGGTGCCGGTACCCGGTCAAACAGGGATTGGTGGCCAAACCAGCTGAACCTTTCGATCCTGCACCAGCACGCGCCAGCCTCGGACCCGATGGGGGCGGGCTTCGACTACGCCGAAGAATTCAAGAAACTGGACCTGAAGGCGCTGAAAGAAGACCTGTATGCCCTGATGACGGATTCCCAGGACTGGTGGCCTGCCGACTACGGCCATTACGGCGGTCTGTTTATCCGCATGGCGTGGCACAGCGCGGGAACCTACCGGACTGCCGATGGCCGCGGTGGAGCGGGCAGCGGGTCTCAGCGGTTTGCGCCGCTCAACAGTTGGCCCGACAATGGCAACCTGGATAAGGCGCGTCGCCTGTTGTGGCCGATCAAACAGAAATACGGCAACCAGATATCCTGGGCCGATTTGATCGTTCTGGCGGGCAACTGCGCCATCGAATCGATGGGCGGAAAGACCTTTGGATTTGCCGGGGGTCGCACCGATACCTGGGCGCCCGAAGAGGATATCTATTGGGGTGCCGAAACCGAGTGGCTGGCGCCCACTGACAACCCGCAGAGCCGGTATTCGGGCGAGCGCGATCTGGAA
>NZ_JBQFZU010000120.1:0-865 GCF_056542405.1 Ruegeria sp. AD11(2025)
CTTGCCGCGTGCCCGCAATGCATCCGAGACGCCCGAGCAGGCGTCCAGCCCAAAGGCCGACCCGCCGGACAAAGCAATTGCATCGACATGCGTCACCGACTTGTCCGGGTTCAGCAGATCGGTTTCCCGTGTGCCCGGCGCCCCACCCATCACGTGGACCGATGCTGTAAATGGCTCGTCCGCAGCCAGAACGGTCGTCCCGGATTTCAGGTCATCATCCTGAGCATTGCCCACCTTGAGGCCAGAGACGTCGGTGATCAGATTTCTGGGTCCTGGGATCATCGCTTTGTCACCCATAAGGTCAGATACACCGACCGCCATCGACTTCCAGCGCCGCACCGGTAATCATGCTGGCCTCGTCCGAGCACAAGAAACAAGCGGCGTTGGCCATGTCTTCCGGTGTCGAAAACCGCCCCAACGGGATGGTGGACAGGAACTTGGCGCGGATTTCAGGCGTATCTTCCCCCATAAAAGACTTGAGCAGGGGTGTTTCGCCCGCCACAGGGCAAATCGCGTTAACGCGCACACCGGACGGGGCCAATTCCACGGCCATCGTCTTGGTTGCGGTGATCATCCAGCCCTTGGAGGCGTTGTACCAGTTAAGGCTCGGGCGCGGTGACAGGCCGGCTGTTGAGGCAACATTCAGAATCGCTCCGCTCGCCTGGGACTTCATATGCGGCACGACGGAACGGGCGGTCAGGTAGACCGACTTCATGTTCACGGCAAAAACGCGGTCAAAATCCGCTTCGCTCACCTCCTCCAAGGGGGTTGGCAAATGGGTAACACCTGCATTGTTCACCAGAACATCCAGAACCCCAAACCTGTCAAACGCCGCATCCGACATGGCCTGAACAGAGCCACCGTC
>NZ_JBQFZU010000121.1:0-854 GCF_056542405.1 Ruegeria sp. AD11(2025)
CGTCAGACAGTAGGGGGCGAAATCCCCCTCTCATGAGCGATTTTAGTTTTCTCGGCACGATGAGACTACCCCACTGGTGCAGGATGGTTAAAGTTTGTAGCCTGTGCAGGCGCTGAAGATGGTAGGCCGAACCGATGGTTGTCATTCTCTCATCCGCGGGTTTGATACCGCCTGACCAAATTCGATGCGGGGTGACCTCTCTCTAAGACCGGATGTTTGTCCCAAAGGGGGGACCGAGGATTTCCCTATCCATGGCTTCCATCTCCAGCGCACTGCGCAGGCAGCTTGGACAACCGGTCAGGTGGCCAGGGGCGTCTTTTTGGCGCAATATCCCAGATAAACCCAGCCAGTTCTCGGGCGACTGCTGCCAATACGCAGGGCCGCGGTTTACCTGTCTGGCTCAAAGTACGATACCGTTTGCAAAGCCGGGTCTGGGCTTTCCAACCGATATCCTTGATGTGCTGTGGCAGATGCGCGGAACGTTTAAGATACGGATACCCTTCCTTGGTTGGATGACGGTATGACTACCCGGCTTCGACTAACATGGTGCGCGCCAGTGCATTGCCCGCCTTGGTCAATCGTCCCCTCCTGACCGTACTACCGCTGGAATGCTCGCTTGGAACGAGGCCTAGCCAGGACATGAGCTGACGGGGATTTTCGAACCGCGTGATATCGCCAATCTCGGCGACAACGGTCGCAGCGATGGTTGTGTTTACACCGCGCAAGGCGCGCAGGGCGTCTACCACTGGTGTAAAGTGCCGACCCGGGATTGCTGTTTCAATCGCTTGGTCCAACGTCGCAACCCGTTCCTCAGCTTGGTCAACGGCGCGTTTCATTTCCTCGAAGACCAACTG
>NZ_JBQFZU010000122.1:0-828 GCF_056542405.1 Ruegeria sp. AD11(2025)
GCCATTCGCATCGAAAATTCGCGCCTTGACAGCATAACCAGATGGATCGCCTTGCTGCACGGCATAAGAGTGCCAGGTGACGACAAAATTACCATTTTCCAGCGCTGTCACACTTGGGTTCCGCTGATCGTAATCGGTAAATTCATTGACCAGGAACTCACTGACGATCTCAACACCCTCTGCATCGAAAATACGCGCCTTGATCGCAGTTGGAGACGTATCGCCTTGCTGCTGGTCTTCAGACTCCCAGATGACGACAAAATGGCCATTGGCAAGCGCTATCGCACTCGAGAACGCTTGATCGCCATCGGTAAATTCATTGACGAGGAACTCACTGGTGATCTCACCGCCGTTCGCATCGAAAACACGCGCCTTGACAGCATAATCAGATGGATCGCCTTGCTGTCGGTCAATAGACGACCAGGTTACGACAAAATTACCATTTTCCAACGCTGTCACACTCGGAATCAATTGCCAGCTATCGGTAAACTCATTGACCAGGAACTCGCCGACGATCTCAACACCATTCGCGTCAAGAATACGCGCCTTGATCGCAGAAGAAAAAGCATCCCCTTGCTGCCCAGCATCAGACGTCCAGGTGACGACAAAATTGCCATTGGCCAGTGCGGCAATACTTGGAGCATTTTGTATGGTGTTGGTAAATTCATTCACGCGGAGTTCACTTGCGCCAATAAAATCATCAGCTGCGACAGGGGCATCATTGACCGGTGTGATCTCAAGCGTAAAGGTCTCGCTTGTTGCAAGTGAGCCATCGCTCGCCGTCACCATGATGTTCAATATGCCGTTGAAGTCCTGGGGCGGTGTGCC
>NZ_JBQFZU010000123.1:0-795 GCF_056542405.1 Ruegeria sp. AD11(2025)
GCGGCGTGATTCACGGTTCGAAAACGAGCGGTGAACATGTCTGATCTTTTCTGGCTTACAGACGCGCAGATGGCGCGTTTAGAGCCTTTCTTCCCGAAGTCCCATGGCAGACCCCGCGTCGATGACCGACGTGTATTGAGCGGGATTATCTTCATTAATCGCAATGGGTTGAGATGGCGCGACGCCCCTTCGGCCTATGGCCCACACAAGACCCTTTACAACCGTTGGAAGCGGTGGAGCGACAAAGGCATCTTCGCGCAGATGATGGCAGGTCTGGCTGCCGACCACGGCGAGGAGAAGACCGTGATGATCGACGCCACCTATCTGAAAGCCCACCGGACAGCGACCAGCATGGGCGTCAAAAAGGGGGGCGTGGCCGTCTGATTGGCCGAACCAAAGGCGGCATGAACACCAAGCTGCACGCCATCTGCGACAGCCAGGGCCGCCCCCTCAACCTGTTCGTCACGGCAGGTCAGGTCAGCGACTACATCGGCGCACGAGCATTGCTGAGCAGCCTGCCGGATGTTGAATGGCTTCTGGGTGATCGCGGTTACGACGCCGACTGGTTCAGAGAAGCGTTGAAGGACAAAGGGATACGCGCCTGCATTCCTGGACGGAAGCAACGGAAGAATCCGGTAAAGCACGACAAGCGCCGCTACAAACGGCGCAACCGCATCGAGATCATGTTCGGCAGGCTGAAGGATTGGCGGCGTGTGGCGACCCGCTACGACAGGTGCCCGAAGGTCTTCCTGTCAGCCATCGCCCTCGCAGCACTCGTCATCTATTGGCTATGAG
>NZ_JBQFZU010000124.1:0-793 GCF_056542405.1 Ruegeria sp. AD11(2025)
CGCCGAAATCATTCGGTTCATGATCCGGTCGCAGCGCCCGCAGCCACATCCGAACAGTAGATCATTGCCGCCACCATTGACCACCACCCAATCCCAGTCGCCCTTGACATACTGGTAGGGAATGTTGAACTCAACTTCGACAGTTAAACGCGTAACCAATTGATATTGTTGAAGCGGGATGCTTGCTTTTGCCACAACATGGCCGCTTCAAGCGGGTGTTTTCAGGTCCAGGGCTTCGAAGAGGTCGAGTTGTTCCGGTTGCTGGCGCGTAAGGGTTGTCTTGGTTGCCGGGCCGATACGGGCCACGTGCTGTTGAATGCGTTCCAGAAGATTGAGGGCGGTGCGCGGGCTCGCGCTGTGGCCTTTCGCCTTCAGCCGCATGCGCATGACGCGGTAGAGGACGAGGGCCACGAAGCAGATCATGGCGTGAGCACGGATGCGATCGGGCAGTCGATGGTGAACCGGCGCGATCTCGATGTCGGATTTCAGGACGCGGAAGCCGCGCTCGATGTCTGCGAGGCCCTTGTAACGCGCGACAGCCTCGGCGGGGCTCAGATCCGGTGCGTTGGTGATCAGCGCGAGTTTTCCGTCAAAGAGTTCGGCCTCGGCAATGGCGTCTTCATCGACCGACCAACTGAACCGATCAGCATTGAGATCGGCCTTGATGAACCGCGTGAGCTCGGCCTCCGCGACGGCGCGGGTGAAACGGCTGTACGCCCCGCGGTCGGAGGCGCGACGACCCTTGGCGGTCTTGCCGGCATCCTGTGCATCGAGCTTGCCGACCATCTTCTCG
>NZ_JBQFZU010000125.1:0-778 GCF_056542405.1 Ruegeria sp. AD11(2025)
CTGATGCCCGGACTTCAAGCAGCTCGAGTGGCGGCATTCCAGGCGTCAAATGCTTCGAGGCGGTGATATCGAATTGTTAAGGCTGAGCGACGGCGTGCGGGGGCACAGAAGCAATTCCGAACGGCTGAATGGGTTGTCACGAACCTCTGCAAACCTCCTGGGGACCGAAACCCCTGCATCGTTCGTTCCCGCTTACGGAATGGCAGGTGGCTGTTTTCGGCTCGATTGTTCAAACCCTTGTGTGACCAATGATCCAACCCCGGCGCGACTTCTCGCTTGGCGGCGCCATATGAGCGCAGTTTGTCCGTGATGATCCGCTTGGGAAGAATACCAAAACGCTTTACCAGGCGGCGTAACAGCCGTTTTGCAGCCCGTTTGTCCCGTTTCGGTTGGAGTATTTCGTCCAGCACGATGCCATGTTGATCGACCGCGCGCCAAAGCCAATACTTGCGACCTGAGATTCTCACGGCAACTTCATCCAGATGCCAGACATCACCTGGGCAGCCCTGTCTCTGCCGCAAGTTTTGAGCTATCGCCGGCCCGAATTTGAAGACCCAACGGCGGACGGTCTCGTAAGAAACATCGATCCCACGTTGTAGAAGCATCTCTTCAACTTCCCGTAGGCTCAAATTGAAGCGAACATAAAGCCACACCGCGTGAGCGATGATCTGAGGAGGAAATCGGTGGTGCTTGTAGCTGATCGACGATGAATTCATCGATGTCACCTATGTCCAAATCCAAGCATGAGCAACCGAACGACGGTTAACGTGACAACACC
>NZ_JBQFZU010000126.1:0-778 GCF_056542405.1 Ruegeria sp. AD11(2025)
GACCCGCTACGACAGGTGCCCGAAGGTCTTCCTGTCAGCCATCGCCCTCGCAGCACTCGTCATCTATTGGCTATGAGTCCTGACCCTAGCGTTCGTCCAGTTATGCCATTTACCACGTTTTTTTGTGGTAAATTCTCGCTTTTAGGGCCTGCAAACATGTTAGTTCTACAACCGTGTGCCCAACATCAGTGCCGGTAAAATGACAGCGGATCACGGGAAGAGGAATGGCAACGGTCCCTTCGTTAAGGATCGCCCGATTCCAATGAAGCGTGACGAAATCGAAATGGCGGATTTCCGAGATGCCGCGCGATGCGTCTAAATAGAAGCAAATGATTTGCTCCCACTACTAGAAAAACGTGCCCGCCTTGCTGACGCTCGAAGTCGCGACACAGCAAAGCCCGGGCGTGGATCGATGCGCGATTATAAATACGAAAGCAAGCCCCACACTTTGCGTCCAAGGATCCCCGGATCACTTCAAGGATTGGAGTTAATCTGCGCTCGGTTTTGGCGTTCCAAATGTGGTTTCGATGGATAAAACCCCTATGGATGAGCGCCATACCTCTACAGTCGATCGCGCGAAACTTAAACGTATCTTAGAGACTTAATGCTACACGGCTCGAAAGCCGCTGAGCGAGCCCATCGCTACCAGCAGTTAAAAGAAGACTGAGAATAACGACGAGAGCCTCGGCTAGGGTCAGGACTCATAGCCAATAGATGACGAGTGCTGCGAGGGCGATGGCTGACAGGAAGACCTTCGGGCACCTGTCGTAGCGGGTCG
>NZ_JBQFZU010000127.1:0-770 GCF_056542405.1 Ruegeria sp. AD11(2025)
ATGGTCACAACCTTTGCGGTGGTGAACTTGCTTGTGGGTCTGATCGTGAACTCGATGCAGGACGCCCATCATGCCGAGGATGAAGTGAAAACCGATGCTTATCGCGATCAGGTGCTGGAGCGGCTGGAAATCATCGAACGCCACTTAATTGAGCAGTCGAACATGAAAAAGTGATTTCAGTTTATTGTTTTTTTGGCATAATAGTTCCCAAAAAACAGCAGGCAGTGAAAACATGGATCGTCGAGCATTTGGATTGGGGGCAATGGCAACGCTGAGCTTATCGGCTTGTGCCTCAGCCAGCCCAAAATTTCTGACCTATGATGGTCCCGAGGTGACCTCTTTGGTCGTCAACAAGGGCGCGCGCAAACTCTATCTTTTGCACAATGAGCAGATCCTGCGGGAATACGAGGTGGATTTGGGATTTGCGCCCGACGGGACCAAGACCAAACGTGGGGACGGCCGCACACCCGAAGGCACCTATCTCATCGACCGCCGCAACCCGCGCAGCAGCTTTCATTTATCGCTGGGTATTTCTTATCCCAACTCGCAGGACATCGCGCAGGCCAAGGCTGCGGGTGTCGATCCCGGTGGGGACATATTCATTCATGGCCAGCCCAATCGACGCTCGGAATATAAGCGTGCGAAAAAGACGCCGGACTGGACCGCGGGCTGCATCGCCGTCAAGAATGACGAGATGGAAGAAATCTATGCGATGGTGAACCGGGGCACATTGATCACCCTGCGCCCTTGAGGCAGGGCTAAGCCGGCAC
>NZ_JBQFZU010000128.1:0-754 GCF_056542405.1 Ruegeria sp. AD11(2025)
TAACGGCGCGTGTCATCAGGTTTGGGCTGCGTACGCGGGGCCCCAAGAAAGGCAACGCGCAGCGCGGGGGCTTTGAAGCTGCGCCGGGTGATCTCATCAGCATTGAAGCGGCCGGGGCTCACATCGATGTCGCGCACATCCTTGAAGGCTTCAGCGTCTGTCAGATTGGCTTTGATGGCATCCAGAAGATCGGAGATTTTCATTTGAGAACCTCCGCGATGAAGTCGGCAACTACCTCTTCGATTTCCTGCGCGTTCTGCGGGCTGATCCCCAGATAGGGACGTGCCGGCATGGTGACACTTTTGGCGAAAACCTTTCTATTGCCGCTCATGAAGGCGAGTGTCTTGGCACTCTTAGCCTTGATGATCCCACCGAAATGATGAATGGCTGCATAGATCAGCGGCGATCCGACCGTGACCTGTCCAAGTCCAGCCTGATAGTCGATGCTGTCATGCAAAGCACCCGACGCATAGAGCGGAGCGGAACCTCGGCGATTGTGGGGCCACAGCTCACCATTGGGACCGATCTTCTCAGACTGAATGCGCCGCCGGGTTTGAAGCTGGCACAAGCGGCCAATCACATCCATCAACTCAAGCCGGTCCCAACCGGTCACACGCTCGATCGCTTGGGTGGCGCGGTCTAGCCCGGTGTGCTGCATTTCGACGGCAAGATCACTCATCAGCTACGCCCCCGTCCATAGAGCCGCGGCCGAGATGTGTAGTCAGCGCCGGAAGAGGTCCTGATCTCGTAACCA
>NZ_JBQFZU010000129.1:0-750 GCF_056542405.1 Ruegeria sp. AD11(2025)
TTTTTTCACCCAGTCCCTTGCCGACCGTGACCCTGAGCTGTTTGGCTCGATCACATCCGAGCTTGGCCGCCAGCGCGACGAGATCGAGCTGATCGCGTCCGAGAACATCGTCTCTGCCGCCGTGATGGAGGCGCAGGGCTCGGTGATGACCAACAAATACGCCGAAGGCTATCCCGGGCGCCGCTACTATGGCGGTTGCCAGTTCGTCGACATCGCCGAGAACCTGGCCATCGACCGCGCCAAGCAGCTGTTCGGCTGCGAATTCGCCAACGTGCAGCCGAACTCGGGCAGCCAGGCCAACCAGGGCGTGTTCCAGGCGCTGATTCAGCCCGGCGACACCATTCTGGGCATGAGCCTGGATGCCGGCGGTCACCTGACCCACGGCGCCGCGCCCAACCAGTCGGGCAAGTGGTTCAAGGCCGTGCAATACGGCGTGCGTCAGCAGGACAACATGCTGGATTACGATCAGGTCGAGGCGCTGGCGAAGGAACACCAGCCCAAGCTGATCATCGCAGGCGGCTCGGCCATCCCGCGCCAGATCGACTTTGCCCGGATGCGTCAGATCGCGGACATGGTTGGCGCCTATCTGCATGTCGACATGGCGCATTTCGCCGGTCTGGTTGCGGCCGGAGAGCACCCCTCGCCCTTCCCGCACGCGCATGTGGCGACCACCACCACGCACAAGACCCTGCGCGGCCCGCGCGGCGGCATGATCCTGACCAATGACGAGGCGATCGCCAAGAAAGTGAA
>NZ_JBQFZU010000130.1:0-703 GCF_056542405.1 Ruegeria sp. AD11(2025)
TTACTTTCCGGTTCTGCGAAGCACGGTTGAGGCGGTCTGGGAGATGATCCTGATATCGTTAAGAAAGCTGCGCCGGTTCAGGTAGGCAACATCCAGCGCGACCCGCTCGCCATAGCTGATGTCGTTGCGCCCCGAGACCTGCCACAGCCCGGTGATCCCCGGTCTCTGCGCCAGATAGGCCGAAGCGGACCTGCCGTATTTGACCAGTTCGATGGCCACAACAGGGCGCGGGCCGACAAAGCTCATCTCGCCTTTCAGCACGTTCCAGATCTGCGGCAGCTCGTCCAGGCTGGTCTTGCGCAGGATGCGACCCAGCCGGTTGATGCGCGGATCATCGGTCAGTTTATGGTCGCGTTCCCATTCGGCTGCGGCTTCGGGATTGGTGTCCAGATAGGCCTGCAGCCGCGCTTCGGCATCCGCCACCATGCTGCGAATCTTCCAGCATTTGAACGGCTTGGCGTTCTGACCCACTCGGGTATGACCGAAAAAGCCCGGGCCACCGTCCAGGCGCACGAGGCACCACAGCAGCGCGATGACCGGCGCAACAGCCGGCAGCAGCAGCAGCGCAAACGCGATGTCAAAGGCTCGCTTGCCAAGACCCGAATACAGGCCCAGAGGCGCCCGGTGCGGAACCGGCTGTTCCGCTGATCTGTTATCCGAAGTCGTTGAGGAAGCAAAATCCAACATCTAAATTTATCCTGAC
>NZ_JBQFZU010000131.1:0-699 GCF_056542405.1 Ruegeria sp. AD11(2025)
AAGCCATTTGCGAGGCAGCCCTGCGACCAACTATGCGGTTTGTGCAGGTCCGCAGCGAAGACAATCAGGCTGCAGCCCTGGCTTTCAAAGCGCGGGATCTGTTGGTCCGGCAACGCACGCAGATTATCAATGCCTTGCGCGGCCACCTATCCGAATTCGGATTTGTTGTTGCGAAAGGCCCAACACACGTACGTAAGCTTGTTTCTGCGGTCGAAGACGGGAGCATTGAACTGCCGGCGATGTCCCGCCCTCTCTTGAGCATCTTTGTCGATACGCTTGAAGTTTTGAATGTCCGTATCAGACAGTTGGAGGCGCAAATCGCACAGCGTGCGAGGGAAGATGAAACATGTCAGAGGTTGACCGCGATACCAGGCGTTGGCCCGATTATTGCGACAGCGATTGCTGCACTTGCGCCACCACCTTCGACCTTTAGACGGGGGCGCGATTTTGCGGCATGGGTAGGCTTAACCCCACTCCAGCATTCGACTGGCGGTAAGCAGCGCCTGGGGCGCACGTCAAAGATGGGCAACCGGACGTTGCGGCGCCTCCTCATTATTGGAGCCAGCGCCGTGGTTAGATGGGCCGAGCAAAAAGGAGCCGTCCCGGGATCCTGGCTCGCAAGGATGCTGGAGCGCAAGCCACCCATGTTGGTCAGGGTAGCACTGGCTAACAAAATGGCACGGATTGTCTGGGCGTTGA
>NZ_JBQFZU010000132.1:0-698 GCF_056542405.1 Ruegeria sp. AD11(2025)
ATGGTGGCGGCCGTTACGGCGCCAAGTGTTTTTAGCGTTCTCATTTTAGCCCTCCCCTCAGTTCACGACCGTAACCGGAACGTCGGCATGCATTACCAGATATTGCGTCGAACTGCCGAACAGGCGTTTCTTGATCCCGTCCGCAGATGCCCGACCCACGACGATTTGCGAGCCTCCGTTTTCGACCGTGATGGCGTTCAGCGTTTCCGCAACATCGCCATGGCGCACAATGCCCTGCGCTTCGAATCCCGCAGCCCTGAGGGCCTCAACAGCAGGTGTCACGACACGCGACATTGCCAGATCAACCTCTTCTTCGCGGCGCTTGTGGCGCTGGGCGTTTTCTTCAGGTGTCTGGAATGTGTAAGGTGACCATTCGATCACATAAGCGACCAGCAAATCGCACGTTCCGATCAGCTTTGCCAAATCCTTGGCAAAGGCAATCGCACGCTCGCCGGTTTCAGTCCCGTCGAGTCCTATGACAATCTTTGTTGTCATTTCGTTCCTCCGTTTTTGTTGTTAAGGCCGGGGCCCACGCCCCCGGCAGGGCGGCCGGAACTTGGAACTTTTCAACAAGACCGCCCTTTGGTAAGTATTAGGAAATTTCACTAGGAATTGGAGATTTTTTTGGGCCAATTTCAGTGTAATTTATCGTATTACGCCAAAAATACAGGGAATTTTACTGATTAGCAGAGATTTAG
>NZ_JBQFZU010000133.1:0-695 GCF_056542405.1 Ruegeria sp. AD11(2025)
ATGAAGACCGCTTTGCCAACCCCTTTGTTGCTGCGGAACGCGGGTTTGTTGATGAAGTGATCATGCCGCATTCGACCCGGCGCCGGGTTTCAAAAGCCTTTGCAAGCCTGCGCGGCAAGCAACTGAAGAACCCATGGAAGAAACACGACAACATTCCGCTGTGAGCCATGAGTGAGTCCGGGAATCTCGACATCTACGCGATTATATTCGGTCCAACCAACACCCCAATTGAGGCTCTCGATTTTTTTGAGATTTCTAGTGGGTCAAACACTCGGGAGGTGATGTTGGCGGTCTTTCGTTCAGAACTGGGAAGTGAATTGCAGTTGCGTGACCCGTCTGCTGATCTGATATCGCACTTTCGAAACACTTTGTCTCAAATGGTTGCATTCGCGGAAAAAACTGATGCCGGTTTGCCTGACGAGTACTTCGTGGAACTCGCGGATGGATCCGAGGTGACCTACATTGAAATTCCACCATCGCGTCGTTTTGTTCTCAGTTTTGAAAACGAAAGCTGGCGGACACAAGAACCCGTGCGCGTGAGCGTGAACTAAGTGAAATCGAGGCTGATAATTGACTCGGAGTCAAAAAAGGACCAATGATCCGACCCGTCAAACATAGCACTGCGCAGGCCAACAGCACTGCGCGCGCGGTCCCGGAAGGAGGAGCCTGCCGTTGGCGGGTCCGGGGTCGCGCCA
>NZ_JBQFZU010000134.1:0-693 GCF_056542405.1 Ruegeria sp. AD11(2025)
CTCTTGGGGCTCTGGACGAGTTAAGCGAACGAGAAATCGGTGTTCTGGAACATGTTTGGTCAGAATTCGGTCATATGAATGGCTTTGATCTGGCCGATTGGACCCACGACCACATCCCGGAATGGGAAAACCCGAACGGATCGTCGCGCCGAATTCCTCTTGATAGAATGATGGCGGCAGTGGGTTTAGAACGATCAGTCGAACGCGCCCGCGAGCTGGAAAGCCTAGACCAAGCGTCAGCGCTTCTGGGTTCCCTGTAAAGTATGGCGTACCAGCGCGGAACTTTTCTTTTACAATCCGGGACACCCACCCAGCCAGAAATGAAACACCTGCATATCGTTTGCAATGACACCTGCCCATTGGGCGGTAACCTAATTGTACCGGTTTCCAGCTTTTACGACGGTTGCGACAACACATGCGAATTGGATGTTGGCGACCATGAGTTCATCCGGCATCTGTCATTTGTGTTCTATGCCAGATCAAAGGTCGTAGAAGCGGCGCAAATTGATGCGTTGGTGGAACAAAAAATGATTACACCGAAGCCCGATGTTTCCGAGGCAGTGTTTCAGAGGGTTCTACACGGCATTTGCGCATCCCCGGACACCCCGCCAAAGGTGAAGAAATATCACGGCTGTTAAGCCCCAAGCTCATCCTGGAACGCTCCTGCCGCTCGCTGCGGTAAGCACAGACAGG
>NZ_JBQFZU010000135.1:0-669 GCF_056542405.1 Ruegeria sp. AD11(2025)
TCTCTGTGCGCCGCACTGAACGCCCCGATAGAGGAGACACGTTTCGGCGTGTTCAGGATGTAAGATGAACGTTTCATTGAATGACGTCATGGCACGCTATCCGGGTGCCCAGACTTTCAAGTTTGGTGACAATGCCCGGCTGAGTGCTGAGCTGCTGGCATTGGTACGATCAGGGCGGAAAACGGCAACCTGTGGTGCGTTGCCCGACTATCCCGAAGGCAGCCCTGACACTCCTGTGGTCGGTCGGAGGGATATTGCGATGGAATGGGATGATCGTCCGGCCTTGGTGATCGAAACGGTCGAGGTCTCGACCTGCCGATACTGCGACGTAACCGAGGATTTCGCGTTGGCAGAGGGCGAAAATGAAACGCTTGAGGGATGGAGAGAGGGTCATCGCCAGTATTTCGAACGCAATGGCGGATTTGATCCCGAGATGGTGCTGCTATGCGAGCGATTTCGACTTGTCGAAGATCTGGCGGTTGAGGGGTAAGCTATGTTCAACAAAATCCTGATTGCCAACCGGGGCGAGATTGCTTGCCGGGTTATGGAAACCGCTCAGAGGATGGGCGTATCTTGCGTTGCTGTTTATTCCGATGCGGACGCGGCGGCCAAGCATGTGCAGATGGCGGATGAGGCCATTCATATCGGCGGCCCCGCCCCGGCGGAAAG
>NZ_JBQFZU010000136.1:0-666 GCF_056542405.1 Ruegeria sp. AD11(2025)
GTATCTGGACTTTCATTTTTTCACCAACGATCTCGGCGGCAACATGATGAATTATGCCAACCTGTTCTGGTTGTTTGGCCACCCCGAAGTCTATCTGCTGGTTCTGCCCGCCTATGGGATTTATTCGGAAGTGTTCGCGACATTCTCGGCAAAACGTCTTTACGGCTATAACTCGCTGGTCATTGCCACCATGTCGATCGCCGTGCTGTCATTCACCGTTTGGCTGCACCATTTCTTCACCATGGGTCAAAGCGCGCTGATCAATGCGGTGTTTGGTATCGCCACCATGCTGATCGCCATTCCGACAGGGGTCAAAGTCTATGACTGGATGGCAACGCTGTGGCGTGGGCGCATCCGGTTCTCGGTTCCCATGCTGTATGGGCTGGCCTTTCTGCTGCTGTTTGTCATTGGCGGGCTCAGCGGTGTGATCCTGGCCAATCCCACCGTGGATTATCAGGTTCACAACACGCTGTTTCTGGTCGCGCATTTCCACAACGTGCTGCTGCCGGGTGTGCTGTTCGGGTTGCTGGCGGGCTATAATTACTGGTTCCCAAAGGCGTTTGGCTTCCGCCTGAACGACTTTTGGGGCCGCGTGACGGTGGTTTTGTGGACGGTTGGGTTTATGCTCACTTTCCTGCCTCTGTACTTTGTTGGCCTGATGGGGAT
>NZ_JBQFZU010000137.1:0-657 GCF_056542405.1 Ruegeria sp. AD11(2025)
GAGCCGGACCGGCCCGCAACAATGATGGCCGTCAGCAGAACACCGAGCTCACGCAGGACCGAAATCGAGATCAGTTCCACGACAAAAATCTCTGCCCCGAATTGCTTAAGCTGGGTCGCCCCCTGAAAGGCCAGCACAACACCGATTAGGAACCCCATCAGGGCAATAATCGGCAAAGCTTTGAACCCGGTCTCTTCCATATGCGTAAACAGGGCGGCGCGGCGCAGTCTCCAGGGCATGACAACAGTTCGTGCAAGCCGATGTAACGTCAGCCCCAAAAAACCGAGAATCGATAAAGTGTCTTTCCATGCGCCGACAGTGCGCTCGCCCACGCTTTCCACCCATTCGACGAAACTGCGCGGCGCGGCAACTTTACCGGGCTTATCCGGGATATTGTGCGATACGGTATCGATCAGCGCTGCATGTGCGGGTTGGACGCCTTGAAACTGTAACTCTGCGCCATTGGACGTGAACCGCTGCGCCATGTTGGCCACCAGCCAAGCGCCGCCTGTGTCCAACGCTTCAACACCCGACAAGTCTACCGTGACTTTCCCGCCGGTTGGCTGGATGTTTCCAAAGGCATTTTCGACGGCTTCAAGCGATTGCGTCAGCATCTGGCCGGCAATGCGGACACGGGTGCCATCGGCGTCATGCTCG
>NZ_JBQFZU010000138.1:0-655 GCF_056542405.1 Ruegeria sp. AD11(2025)
TCTGGCATCATCGTCAGGATCCTAAGGCCTTTGGCATCAACAAACTTGCTCCGCTTTTGTCGGATCACATCATCAGCGTTTCGCATTTTTCAAAACCCAGAAATCCGGTGCGATCCGTGGACAAGAAATTTACCGTCATTCGCAGCCCTTTTGATTTCAACCCTCATCCTCCGGACCCGGCGCAGGCCCGACAAGCCGTCCTTGACGAGATGGGTTTGCCTCAGGACGCTCTGCTGTTGGGGTATTTCGGAAACTTCGTTCCGCGCAAACGCCCGGATCACTTTGTCAAAGCGGTGGCCGCCATTCAGAAGCAGATGCCGGATGTTCCTGTGCACGGGTTCCTGTTCGGCAGCGTTGTTGACCGGGGAAATCAGCTCGATAAGGAATGCGAGGACCTAGCTGCCGAAGCGTGGATGGAAGATCAGATCCACATGATGGGGTTTCGGCAACCGATTGACGGATACATGGCCGCGATGGACGCCAATCTGGTCACGGCTCTGGATGAACCATTTGGACGTACCTTGATCGAAACAATGTATCTTGGCACCCCGGTTGTCGCCACGCGGCACGGCGGAAATGTCGAGGCGATTGTCGACGGGAAGAATGGATTTCTGGTTGATGCCTTTGACGCGGCGGCCTTTGTGGACCCCGTGCG
>NZ_JBQFZU010000139.1:0-655 GCF_056542405.1 Ruegeria sp. AD11(2025)
TAAAAACGTGGAAGAAGCCAAAGCGCGCATCCGACGCGAGCGGCCGGCCCTGTTCAATCCCGACTTATCCGGACAACTCGAGATTAACTTCGTCACGCTTGATGCACTGGAATGCTGCGCCGAGGCGCGCGCGAGTGAACTTCTGCGACACGAACGTAAACACCCTATCACCGCGGTGGTGGTTGCGGCCGGCGAAGACGCACGTAACGTGGCGATTGCGATGCGTCTGCGCCAGATGCAGCTTGAGAAACTGTGCTTTCGCGCGCCTATTTTCATGCGCAGTGATTCACTTTCTTCTATTGCCGCGGCCCCATTCTCGGACCTAACGGGTGGGATAGTTCCTTTTGGAGGGCGCAGTCTGGATGACGACGATATCGCATTGAACACGCTGTACCAGCAACTGGCCCGGGCCATCCATGACCGCTGGCGCAACTCGCCCGATGTTGTTCAGACCGATCAAAACGACTGGGACAACATGTCAAACGCGGACAAACGCGCGAGCTATCGCGCCGCCCTGTCGACCATTGAGATTTTCCAGGCGGCGGGTTTTGCACCCCCAATCGGGGCCAGGGTTGCTGGCCTCCGGCTTGAAGGGTCGGCAGGCCGCACCGTGTTGGAGAGCCAGGAGTTGGTCGTGGCGCTTGCAAAGACCGAG
>NZ_JBQFZU010000140.1:0-654 GCF_056542405.1 Ruegeria sp. AD11(2025)
GCCGGTTCGCAATCCTCATGCGCCAGGAAGGCGCGGGTGATCTCGATCGCCTTGTCCTCGGGGATCGAGATCTCGTAGCCGTCCTCGCCGGTATAGCCCAGCCGCGAGATGCGGCATTCGACACCGTTGATATCGGCAATCGTGGTTTCCATGAACTTCAGGTCACGGGCTGCAGGGCAGAGGTCGCCCACCACGTCCTCGGCCTTGGGACCCTGCACCGCCACCAGCGCGCGGTCGAAGATCTCGGTCACTTCGACGCCTTCAAGGTTATCGCGCATATGCGGAATGTCCTGATCACGCAGCGCCGCGTTCACAACGACGAAATAATGATCGCCCGCATTCGACACGATCAGGTCATCCATGATCCCGCCGTCCGCATTGGTAAAGAACCCGTACCGCGCCTTGCCTTCCTTCAGCGTCGCATAGGCCTGCGGGCACAAAGCTTCCAGCTTCTCACCCACATCCTCACCCCGCAGGATCACCTGACCCATATGGCTCACATCAAACACTGCCGCCTTCTCACGGCACTGCTTATGCTCGCCCATGATCCCCATCGGATACTGAACAGGCATCTCCCACCCAGCAAAATCAACCATCTTACCACCCAACTCAACATGCAATGAGTACAACGGCGTGCGCTTAATATCGGTCATG
>NZ_JBQFZU010000141.1:0-638 GCF_056542405.1 Ruegeria sp. AD11(2025)
CGATCATCACCTTGGAAAACAAGATCAGCGTTGAACAGGACGCCGCCGCGCGGACCCAGCTGGAAACCGAACTGGCCGAGCTGAACAAGCAATACAACGCCAAGGTTCAGGAAGAGCAGGTCAAGCTGGCCAAAAGCCAAACGCTGGAGCGGTATATCGAAAAGGGCAAGACCTGGGTCGATTCACTCCAGAACCAGGCGGCGACACAGATGGTGCTGATCAACAAGCTGCAGACAGACACGCAACAGCGCGTCGTGCTGTATGACGCCCTGACCAAATCGCTGAAAACAGCGCAGCAGCAGGACGTGGCCCACCGCATAAACGAGATCGGCGTGCAGACCGACCAAGAGGCGCAGACGGCCATGGCCGCCATCGGCACCGCGACCAACCAGAAGATGGCCGACATGCTGGAGGCACACGAGGACCACATGGTCTTCGCCCGAGACGTGCTAGAGAAAAAGGCCAAGGCGGATGAACGCTTTGCCCGCCGGTTCGCTTCGATTGTCGAGAAGCATGATAAGAATTTGTATGGGGGTTAAATGGCCTCTTTCATTCTAATGTTTGGCCCAATGCTCATATTCGTTGGAGCGTTGGGAGTAGTGCTGGTGATCTTTACGCTGACTTTATGGGCCCTTGGC
>NZ_JBQFZU010000142.1:0-636 GCF_056542405.1 Ruegeria sp. AD11(2025)
CAAACGCGGCGCGCAAAATCTTGTGGCTACCCTCCCACAATACCATCGGCGCGGCATCCTCGGTGGCCTCGGTCAGTGGAATACCCAGTATCCATGCGTGCGGTTCATCGACCCGGCGCCGCCGGTCCGGCCCCATTGGTCGCAACCCATCCACATGAGCGGCATCTCTGTTCCGCCGATATCGCCCTGCAGCTTCGCTCTCACCTCGGCGCGGACGGGGATAGCCCGGATGGATCACCGAAACCTGCCCTTTATGCAGTGGCAGGACACCGTAGTGCTGGACAATGAAGTCCATGGCCTGTCCCATCAAAGGGCCAGAGGACGCGACCCGCCCCTGCGCATCATTGTCCAGGGCATCGACGCCGATGAACCACGTGCCTTCACAATCCAGCCAATCGGCATTGGCCGGATCGACAACCGAAGCGCGGGCGACCGGCAGGGCATGGCTCACCCATTCGGCCAGATCCGGATCATAGGGAAATTTCACCCAGCCCCGGGTCCAGAAATCGCTCACCATCCCAGCGCTTTCCGCAACATGTTCAGAGCCACCAAAGTCAGGAACACCGCGAACACCCGTTTGAGCGGTTTGGGATCCATCGCATGTGCCAGCCTGACACCCCACGGAGCCGTAATCAT
>NZ_JBQFZU010000143.1:0-636 GCF_056542405.1 Ruegeria sp. AD11(2025)
ACCTCAAAAACAGAGTCTAATGCGGCTGAATCCGACGATCCGCCCGCAATGATCGGCTTGATGTCGTCAGCGTAGTCGCCAAAGGTCGCGGACGCCATGCGGATTTCATGGCTTTTCATCCAGTTGATGTTGTCTTTCAGCGTGTTGATTTCGCCATTATGCGCCAGCATGCGGAACGGCTGCGCCAGCCACCACTGCGGGAAGGTATTGGTTGAATACCGCTGATGGTAGATGGCAAAGGCGCTTTCGAACCGCTCATCCATCAGGTCCGGATAAAACACGGCCACCTGCTCGGCCAGCATCATGCCCTTGTAGATGATGGAACGACAGCTTAGCGACGCCAGATAGAGCCCCGAAATGCCGGCAACAGCCGCTGCCTTTTCGATGCGGCGGCGAATGACATAAAGTTCGCGCTCGAACGTATCCTCATCAACCCCCTTGCAATTCGAGATCAAAATCTGCTCGATCTCCGGCCGGGTTGCGTTGGCCTTGTCGCCCAGGCAGGTGACATCAACCGGCACGTGACGCCAGCCATAAATGTAGTAGCCCATGCGCAGAACTTCGGTCTCGACGATGGTCCGGCACTGTTCCTGTGCACCAAAATCGGTGCGTGGCAGGAACACCTGACCGACAGCG
>NZ_JBQFZU010000144.1:0-636 GCF_056542405.1 Ruegeria sp. AD11(2025)
AACGGAGGGCCAAGGATGGCCAACAAGTGACCGAAGCCCAAAGAGATTGCCTCGAAGTTATGGCAGGTTGAAGTTCTGATGGGGCAAGGCATGTCCCGTTTTGATACGATCAGGCAGGTTGGCGTTGTCGAACAAACCTGTTTTTGCGGGCGAAAGAAGTACGGCGGAATGGGCGTGGACCAGTTGAAAAAACTGAAGCGGCTTCAAAAGGAGAACGAGAGACCGCGACGTGCGGTTTCAGATCTGACGTCAGACAAACTGATCCTGACGGAAGCTACACAGGATGAAGGCCGAAAAGAAAATCATCCAGTGGTTGATTTTCAGGCCTGAATGTGCGGACCTACTTGGCCCCGCTCGTCGTCGTGTTTGTATCAACCATGTACGCAACAAGCTGAACGTTTCCGAGAGACGCGCCTGCCGCGTGCGGGGACAAAACCGGTCCACGCAACGGAACGTCCCACAAGGTCGCGCAGGCGAAGACCGACCGGTGGCCGCCCTGATCGAGCTGGCCCGTCAATACGGCCGATACGGCTGTCGAAGGATCGCTGCGCTGCCGAGAGGGGCTGAAAGTGCAATGAAACAACCGAGGAAAGGTCGGCGTTCGCAGGCTCACCTAAATGACGGATCGTGTATCCG
>NZ_JBQFZU010000145.1:0-632 GCF_056542405.1 Ruegeria sp. AD11(2025)
CGTTTCTGGATTCGGCTCTGGATTATAGAACGCCCAACCAGGTCATCCTGGTATTGGAGCGTAACCTGACGAGCCTTGCGGATGTCGCCGTCACAGAGAACCAGCGAAATGTGGCGATCGCTGTCAGTAGCTTGAACGCAAGCAATGATGTCCTGAATGCGGTCATGGGCCTCAGCGCGGATGATGCGCGCAGTGCATATGACAGTCTTTCCGGGGAAATACACCCTTCGGTCGATGGCTTGCTGCTTCAAGACAGTAGCCTTGGTCGCACTGCGGTTAACAACCGTCTCCGCAGCGCCTTCGATGGTGTTGTCCCAAACGAACAACAGGCGATTGCCCAGGACCGATCCGGTGGAAGCTCTATGGGGTGGTTCGAGGGCTACGGTCAATGGAGCGAAATCAGCGAAACCGACGATACGGCTGCAATAGACAGCCAGACGGTCGGCTTTTTTGCTGGTGTCGACACACAGAACCGCCGTGGATGGCAGGTCGGTCTGTTTGCTGGCTATGGCAATAGCAGTGTGACTGTCGATACACGTGAAGCTTCTGGGGATGCCAATAGCTTCACTCTGGGAGCATATGCCGGGTATCAACTGAATGACTTCGACTTCCGGTTCGGGGCAAGCAATGCC
>NZ_JBQFZU010000146.1:0-622 GCF_056542405.1 Ruegeria sp. AD11(2025)
TTCGCGGGGTGCGCCCGGACCAGCGGTCCAAAAAAGCCAAAACAAATCGATCCCCATCTGTATCCAACACCTCTTGGAAAACGCCATCATGGACTGCCGGAACACTTGGATCGATAAAGTACTCTGTCCTCAACGCATGGCTGGAACTGTTCTCCGCACGTTCGTACTCTACGGGCAGTGTTCGCCTTGGGCACAGGGTTCGTTCTGCTCCGGGCGGCTGAGGGCATGCTCGCATTAATAGGATCAGTTGTTCTTCTCGAACAGAACACAAGTCTTCGACAAGGGCATCTTTGTTCTGGTTGATCTCGAATACAGGCTTGTATTCGAAGTGACTGAGAACCGATGCCACGCATCCTTTTACGCGCCAGCCGATTTCACCGGGTTTTGCGAGACCAACAGTTAATGTGAGTATGCTCTCACCTGTAGGTGCAGTGACCTTTGCTGTGGCTTCAAGCGTCTCAAAACTGAACCGATTCACGTTTCGGTTAAACCAATTTTTCAGTTTCCCAGTGTCGGCGTTTACGATGAAATCCATTTTCGTGTCGAATAGAACAGATGGTTCCAGGTGTTTCTGATCACCTTCATCAGCGCGCAATTGCACAATAGGGGTGTCCGCTAGTCT
>NZ_JBQFZU010000147.1:0-622 GCF_056542405.1 Ruegeria sp. AD11(2025)
CGAAGAAAGATCACTGGTGCGACTGTGTGAGCTATTACTACCCAACCCGACACCAATATACGCTGTTCACACCTACGACACGTTAGTTCCCCGCTCCGTGAAAGAGGTGATTGAAGCCGTTCGAACAGCTTTAAGCGAGTGTAAGTTTTAAAGGCTAGTGTCAAAGATCTTTCGCACATTTGGTTTTCACGCGACATCGGCTCCTTGGGTTTGGTCCGCGAATAGTGGGTTCATGTACTTTCGGGTGGACCATTGCGTGCCTGTAATGTGGTGATCAGCCCCACCTGAGTGGTCCAACTTGATTGTTAGTGCATGATCGGCCTTTGGTCCATCTGAACGATGGATTCCGGAGCCGGTGGTTTGCCGATGAAGGCATCGGACAAATACGGGAACTCTACCGCATCGAAAAGGAAATCAGGGGCAACGCCCCCGAAATCCGAGCGGCAGCGCGGCAGGAACGTTCAAAACCGATCATCGATCAGATGGAAAATTGGCTTCGGGAACAGCGCGCTCGTGTCTCCGCCAAGTCACCCATCGGTGAGGCCCTGAGCTACATTGCCAAACACTGGGATGGTCTGACCGTATTCCTGGGCGACGGGCGCGTGGAACTGGATTCCAACAG
>NZ_JBQFZU010000148.1:0-622 GCF_056542405.1 Ruegeria sp. AD11(2025)
CCATGCCACCCCACCATGGCATCGGCCAATTTTTCCAAGTTGGAGGGTGGTTCGCAACCAGCATGGCCGTGGGCCCATACACCAACAATGCGTTTGCCCAAGCTGGCTGCCCGCATGATTTCCTTGTTCACCCATTTGCTGTTCTTGGTCCCTGGCGTAATGTAAACGACCATCACGCTGCACCATTTGATGCGCGGCCCAATGATCTTGTTCAGGATGTAGTCGGCGTTCTTTGCACGATTTGGTTTGGCTTTGTTGATCGACCCATCACGCACTGTAAGTCCGTTGTTACGGGTCAAAGTCTTCAGCTTAGCGAGCCCAGCATCATCCTCGTGAATGTGGCTGATAAAAATGTTCTTACTACCCTTCATCGCATCCTCTTTCGCTTCTGCGCAGATCGATGCCGAGCACCCATCCAGTATTCTACCAACGTTGACTCACTCAAAAGGAAGTGCTTGAAGTGTTTCACAGGTTGGACACTAACAAATCACCCAACACCTGTCCAGCGTGTGAAACACTAATACCAATCTGAGAGACACTTGGGAGGCCGCATGGATATCCGGGAACTTGGCGGGATACTCGCCAAACATAGAGGAAATATGGGGGTAAGGGCCGCTGCAAA
>NZ_JBQFZU010000149.1:0-611 GCF_056542405.1 Ruegeria sp. AD11(2025)
ATCAACCTGATGGCTTCAGTTAGAGATTGATCATCTAAGTCAATACGGGAGAAAGCACTATGCCACTTTCGAAAATAGGGTCAGGCTTCGGTAGAACCTGCACGATGTTATTGAAAGCGTGAGCGTCCGACTGACCCGCACTGCCGGAAGTGGCTACGGCCAGATACTGTCCAGTTATGAGATAAAGGACAGTAACGAGCCCGTCCAGTGCCGCCACCCCAATCCGATACTTAAGGATAAACCTCTCAATCCGAGTTGCAATTTTCTGATGCAAATTTAGGAGTTTCAATGCTACCATCAGACCGTTGAGCATCGGAGAATTCCACAGAGATTACCCATGGGCTTGATGGTGCGAACTTCCCATCTGGCCAGACCGTTACGTAAGCGGTGCGCCGATCACACGTCTGCGGTGTAATTCCAAGGCATCAAGCTGCCAATGTTGGACTGTTTGTGCCCGTTTGCGATTGCGGCCAGGGTTTGGGTGAGCCAGGCGTGCGGATCGACATTGTTCAATTTGCAGGTCTCGATCATCGATGCGAGGATGGCCCAGTTCTGAGCTCCGGCCTCATGCCCAGCGAAGAGGGCATTCTTTCGGTTCAAGGCAATAGGGC
>NZ_JBQFZU010000150.1:0-604 GCF_056542405.1 Ruegeria sp. AD11(2025)
GACAACCCGTGCCACCATATGATTGAGCCGTATGTCGTATTTGTCCCGAAAGTAAGGCGAGCCATTGGGGATCAACAGAAACTCGGCGCCGGTTTCTTCCAGTGTTTCGGCGACATCCGGGTGCCAGCTGTCTTCGCAGATCGGGCTTCCGATCCGGGAATTTCCAACCGAATACGGGCCGCCCAGCGGACCGGCATCATACAAACGCACCTCGTCGAAAACGGTCTCGTTGGGCAAATGGTGTTTCAATACCTTGCTGGTGATACGCCCGCCCTTAAGGATCAAGTAGGCGTTGTACAGGCTCTCACCTTCGACCCAGGGCCCGCCGATGGCGATGGCCGGCCCATCCGCGCAACGCTTGGCCAATGCCTCGACCGCTGTCATCGCCGCATGGTGAAACACCGGCCTCATGATCAGGTCCTGGGTATTGTAGCCAGTGATAAACATCTCGGGAAACGCCACCAGGTCTGCCCCTGATGCACGCCCCTGCTCCCATGCCGCGAAAGCTTTGGCCGCGTTGCCGTCAATATCCCCAACAGTTGGGTTGAGTTGCGCCAAAGTGATGCGGAAACGGTCGGCCATGCTGCCCTCTTGCCCTCGTCGG
>NZ_JBQFZU010000151.1:0-603 GCF_056542405.1 Ruegeria sp. AD11(2025)
TGTTGCTCGGCTCCCCTGCCGTGCAGCTGGTGCGCTGGTCTCAATCGGCCTTCCCGGCGCTGTTGCCGGGGGGTGTGATGGACAGCAACCCATTGATGCAAGCCCCTGAACCCCCAGCTATGAAAAAGGTGCCTCATGACGGATAAGGCCCTGTCAATCGACCATGTTCTCAAGGACCGGGGGAAAACCCGCGTTCTGGACGATATCACTCTGTCCCTTGCCCCTGGCCAGCGCGTTGCGCTGCTGGGACATAACGGCGCGGGCAAATCAACCCTGATTAAATCCATCCTCGGACTGACGCCAATCCAGGACGGAGCCATTCGGATCGGAGACGCGACCCCCGGCAGCGCGCAGGCACGTCGCGAGACGGCGTATTTGCCCGAGGCGGTCTCATTCCACCCTGCGCTGACCGGGCGGGAACAGTTGACCTTGTTTGCGAAACTGTCTGGTGCCAGGTCTGACGTGCCTGCCCTGTTGGAGCGCGTTGGTCTGAGCGATGCGCTGGACCGTCGGATCGGCACCTATTCTAAGGGGATGCGGCAACGTTTGGGTCTGGCACAGGTGCTGCTGGGTCAGCCCAGGGTGGCGCTGCTGGATGAACCG
>NZ_JBQFZU010000152.1:0-601 GCF_056542405.1 Ruegeria sp. AD11(2025)
GAAACCGGCAAGGTTGCCCGTCAGGCTGACGGCAGCGTGATTGCCACGCTGGGCGAAACCAGCGTCATGGCAAACGTGACCTTTGCACGGGCGCAAAAACCCGGTCAGGACTTTTTCCCGCTGACCGTCCACTACCAAGAGAAATACTATGCCGCCGGTAAGGTTCCGGGTGGCTTCTTCAAGCGCGAGGCGCGCCCGACCGAGAAAGAGACGCTGACCGCGCGTCTGATCGACCGTCCGATCCGCCCGCTGTTCGTTGACGGCTTCAAGAACGAAGTTCTGGTGATGTGCACCGTGCTGAGCCACGATCTGGTCAACGATCCCGACATCGTCGCGATGATCGCCGCTTCGGCTGCTCTGACCATCTCCGGCGCGGCGTTCATGGGCCCGATCGCCGGTGCCCGTGTTGGTTTCGAAGACGGTGAATACGTTCTGAACCCTACCGTCGATGACATGCAGGACCTGCGCCTGAACCCTGAACAGCGTCTGGATCTGGTTGTTGCTGGTACCAAAGACGCCGTGATGATGGTGGAATCAGAAGCGTACGAACTCTCTGAGGCCGAAATGCTGGGCGCGGTGAACTTTGCGCATGAGCAGATTC
>NZ_JBQFZU010000153.1:0-596 GCF_056542405.1 Ruegeria sp. AD11(2025)
CGCCTGAAGCAATTGCACCAGAACGCCGGTCTCCTTCGTCAAGTGCAGGCAGCCGGCGACGCGTGCGCCCGCCAATGGGCGATCCTCTCCCAATTCGGCCCGGATTGCCGCCAACACCGGCATTTCATCGCGCGCACGCGCAAGTGCGGCATGCCCTAATGACAGCAAGGTCTCAGTCATGTGCGCGCCTCTTCCAAATCGTATCCATCGTCATCGTCTTCGATTTGACTCACAGCGACGACCATCGCGCGGATGAATTCCATGACCCGAGGGCTTCCAGCGGCGAACGCCTGCAACACGCCACGATGCGAAACAGGCACGGCAGCGTCTTCTCCAACCACTTCTTTTGCAGCGACGTCATAATCGGTGATATACGATACGTTGGCGTAACGGAGTTCCATTTCGCGAGCGATGACGACCTCAGGGTATTGGGTCATATTCACGGTGTGCCAGCCCTGGCTGCTGAACCAGCGGCTTTCAGCAGCACTAGAGAAGCGTGGCCCTTCGATGACCACCACTGTCCCCTCATCGTGATAGGGCGCGTGGATCTTTTTTAAGCTCGCAATCGCTGCGGATCGCATGTTGGGGCAATAGGG
>NZ_JBQFZU010000154.1:0-593 GCF_056542405.1 Ruegeria sp. AD11(2025)
GGCGTCAGGGCTTGCTGGATCGCTTCGCCAGCGGCTCGATCAGCCTCATTGGCCGCGTCGACACGAACTCTGTCCAACGCAGCGAGAATGCTGGCCTCGGTGACGCCGTCAGCAGGTGGTGCGCCGGTTGTCTCGGTGAGAGCATCACGCAGAGCTTCTTTGCGAGCGGCCGCGGCGGCGGCTTCTGATTGCGCCCAATCCATTTCCTCTTGAAGGATGGCCAGCTCCTCCCGAATTGGGCGGCGCAGGGTTTCTGCGGTTGGGCCGTCCTTGACGATGGAGAGTTGCTGTTCGAGTGCGGAAATCTGTCCGCCAAGTTCGGCGATATGGGCTGACAGATCAGCCGTGTACTCATCCGTCGCAAGATTACCGCTGTTGGTGCCTTCGCGGAGCTGTTCATCAATCCGGGTTGCTGCGACCTGTGTTTCTTCAGGAAGCGATGTGAAGCCGCGTGTCCCGGAAATCGCGGGCCTTTCCTGCTTGATCTTGTCGCTCCAAAACAGGGTGGGCAGCGCATTCCAAGCCTTGAGTAACCCTTCTGCGTTGATCCATTCATCCCAACCCAGCGGCTCGATGACATAACTCCAAAGAAA
>NZ_JBQFZU010000155.1:0-593 GCF_056542405.1 Ruegeria sp. AD11(2025)
ACCTCACCCTGCGGCGTGCTCGCGGATTTGCAGTTGCACACGGATCGGAACGAGGTTAGCTAACGGCCTAGGCACCTGTAGCTCAGCTGGATAGAGCGCTGCCCTCCGAAGGCAGAGGCCAGAGGTTCGAATCCTCTCAGGTGCGCCACGCCTTTTCCGTGAATCTTGTCCCCCGCTTCGTGCTGCAGGCAGTTACTTGGTGTTACCTAAGCCTGTGAGTAAAGGACTTTGAGCTGCGACTGGAGAGCGAAATCAGGGAGAGCCTGAAGCACGGGATTTTGGGGCTGTCTGTGTTAAATTAGAACGCTCAAGAGACCAAGCGCAAATCAAATACGGTCCCAAGCAATTTCAGGACCTAAAGGCAAGGGCAGTTCGGGTTAACGAGCGCTACTCAGCCGCGCCAGGTGCGGATGACACCGCAATCCATGTGGACAAAGTTCGAGCGGTAATATTGACCGACGCCGCCCGCGCGGCAGGCCATGGCCGCCTTGGCCACCTGAGACACTGATCGGGAAGACAGACGCAGGTCCGCTGCCTGACCCTGCATGTGCAGCGAGTTCCGCGCCACCCGGCGGGACTTTGACCGCAGCATG
>NZ_JBQFZU010000156.1:0-590 GCF_056542405.1 Ruegeria sp. AD11(2025)
CCACAGGTGGTGACAAGAAGCTGGTCTGCAGTGTCACCGCAACAAGGATGACGAACCAGATCAGTTCCGGGTTATCCAGTCCAAAGCCCGGCACAGTCATCTGCATGGCAACAATGATCGGCGCCACAAGTGGCAGGATGATCAGTGTGATTTCGATCCAGTCCAGAACAAAGCCCAGCAGGAACACGATCAGCAGGATAAAGAGGATGGTCCCCATTTCACTCAGGCCCATGCCTTCGATTGTCTTGGTGATCAACTGATCTCCGCCCAACTCGCGCAGAACAAAGGCAAAGCAGGTCGCGCCAAGGAAGATCGCAAAGATATACGCGGTCGTTTTGAACGTATTCCGCGTCACTTCGAACAGGTTGCGCCAGTTCAGCTTGCCATAGGCAAACGCCATCAGTGTTGCGCCTGCGGCACCGACACCGGATGCTTCCGTGGGTGTGGCGATACCTGCAAAGATGGACCCGAGTACGGCAAAGATCAGGGCGACAGGCGGCAGAACGGCTTTGAAGACGTCCCAGATCGCTGCCCAATCGACCTTTTTTGCGTCCTCCGGCAAGGGTGCGACCTCTCTGTTGATGGTCGCG
>NZ_JBQFZU010000157.1:0-585 GCF_056542405.1 Ruegeria sp. AD11(2025)
AAACGTCGGGTCATCTCTGCCGAGTCGCCACCGCATTGTTCCATTCGACAGCTATCCTGTAGCGCTGCAGGCAGCGGTGGCAGGACAAGGGATTGCCCTTGGGTGGCGGAGAACAACCGAAGGGATGATTGCCGAAGGTAAGCTGATGCGACCCTGTAGAGAGCAGGTGAGGAGACCAACAGAGTTGTCGGTTTTTCGTGGCACGGCAGGGGGTCAACACCCAAACGCAGAACACCTTCTTAACTGGCTTTCTGATCAATTGGCAGAATAGCCGGGGCTGGCTGTTTGATGCCGGGCACCGGTTGAAAGACCACCTGACCAAGAAAAACAAGAGGCTGGCAAGTCTGCCCGCCTCTTATTCCAATCGACGCGTTTGACGTTTGATCAGGATGCCGCCTTCATCAACCCTTGTGCGATGATGTCGGCCTGTGCTTCGTCCAGAGATTTGTGGATTCGCACAAACATCTCGTCAATATCGGCAGGTGTCAGGACCAGCGGTGGCGAGATGACCATGCGGTCGCCCACATGCCGCATGATCAGGTTGTTAGCAAAGCAGCGATCACGACAGACGTAGCCGACGACGCC
>NZ_JBQFZU010000158.1:0-582 GCF_056542405.1 Ruegeria sp. AD11(2025)
GGCTGCGATGCCATCTTTCGCCATCTGGTGTTTAAGTTTCTCGTAAACCAGTCTTTCATGTGCCGCATGTTGATCCACGATCACCATGCCATCAGATGTCTGCGCGATAATATAGTTTTCATGCACCTGCCCGCGAGCAGCACCAAGCGGAAGGCTTTCTGTTTGCACTTCAGCTTCTTGGATAGGTGCTGGCTCAGATGCGGGAGAACTTTCTTGAACGCTGCGCTCCGGAGTGTTTCCACTCAGCTCATTGGCAAGGACTTCAAACGCGGGAGCTTGAGCCTGGAATGCCGCCGTCCGCGCCGCTTTGGATGGCCGATCCATTTGATAGACTCGGGCTGGGCCAGACCTAATTGGTTCTGGTCTCATTGCACCCAGTGTTGCATCAGAAACAGTGGTTGACGCCCTATGCCCTGCATCAGCCAGAGAATGCTTCAAAGCCGAAACGATCAATCCACGGGCCACACCGGGGTCGCGGAACCGAACCTCAGATTTCGCAGGATGAACGTTGACGTCCACCAGGGTGGGGTCGCAGTCTATGAAGAGTGCCGCAGCGGGGTGGCGATCGCGACTTAGAAAATC
>NZ_JBQFZU010000159.1:0-563 GCF_056542405.1 Ruegeria sp. AD11(2025)
ATTTGTCTCGCCAGTGTCGGCGGCGACTGTTTTGATCAGGTCAACTTTGTTCATGATATTTTCTCTTCTCGAGTTAGGCCGGATGGGCCGGTGGGTTGGCTCGGCCAGAGGCGTCATCGGCTCAGCTTAAGCATTCGTCAGCTGTCACTGTACCCTAATTAACCAGAATCCACCCAGAAATTGTCCTGCAATATCAACGAGGCTTTGTGCCCTTAATTTTCGTACTGTACCGTTAATTGCAATACGGCACCCTTAATTACCAGACGGTCGAACTTGTGGAAAAATCTGTTCCCTCCTTGTCCTAGGCCGACGGATATCACCGTTCTACGAAGTACAGAGCGTTGAGTAACTGCCTGCAGCATAGCCTGTGGGCATATTGCAATTAAAGGTGCAAGTTGGCCCTAAAAGGTTCTGAATCCGCAGAATCTGATTAATTAGGGTACAGTGACACCAGCACCGAACGCATGAGCGATAAATTCGCTGAGATGCTCGCCCGGGAAGAGTGCAATGGCGAACCCGGTTATCTAGACGGCATGAAGCGCCTCCTTGAGCGGACACAGCCG
>NZ_JBQFZU010000160.1:0-561 GCF_056542405.1 Ruegeria sp. AD11(2025)
CATATGGCCCATACTTGTGCGGACTTCTTCGGTTGCCGTTCCCAGATGCGGCAGCAAGGTGACGTTGTCCATGTCGCGCAGGGCTTGAGGGACATCCGGTTCGAATTCATAGACGTCCAGTCCGGCACCCGCGATCTGACTGCTCTGCAACCCAGCGATCAGCGCGGATTCCTCGATGACCTCGCCACGCGCAATGTTGACCAGTATCGCCGACGATTTCATCGCTGATAGAACCTGCGCGTTAATCATATGCCTGGTTTCGGTTCCGCCGGGAATGGCCAGAACCAAAAAGTCCACAGCGCCCGCCAACTCCAGCAGGTCAGGGACGTACATGGCCGGAAAATCAAGCTGTTTAGCACTGCGTGCCGAATACGCCACCTGCATCCCAAAACCGAAATGGCAGCGTCGCGCGATGGCCTGACCGATACGGCCCATGCCGACAATGCCAACCTGCTTCCCAGTGACGTGATGTCCCAGCATCTGGGTGGGGTGCCAGCCTTCCCATTGGCCCGAGCGGACCAGCCGCTCGCCCTCGCCCGCGCGGCGCGCGGTGGACAGCAG
>NZ_JBQFZU010000161.1:0-558 GCF_056542405.1 Ruegeria sp. AD11(2025)
GGTCGCCAAGCCGGTCAGTTCCGCCTCGAGGTTGGTCAACAGAGTCTCGACCGACGGCAGTGGCGAGACATCTGTGGCAATACCCGAAAACAGGCTCCTGTTGCCGATACGCGTGTTCAACGCGGACATCATAGTATCCAACTCGTTGCGAGCTTGAACCGAAGCCTGTTCGTGTGTGACAGCGTGATTTGCCGTGCCGAATGCCAGCAAGCTCGCCGTCATCTCGCCGCTGGAGTCGCTAAACAGCGTCAGGCTCTGCTGCATAGTATCAGTGAACAATTCAGCCTCCGCTGAGGCAACGTCAAAAGCATCCAGCCGGGTCAGACTGCGGTCTAAATCGAGAAGGTGGGAGTAATCGCCCATCAAATGCGCGGATACATCCTTTGCTTTCCAGGTCGACAATTCATGCGAAAGGTCTTCGATTTGATGTTTGAGTTCATTTGACCGGGTTTGCAGAGTCAAATTACGTGCGAGATCTCCTATGGACGTCAAAGTCATGTTTACAACCTCAGAAGGGTTTCCATCAGCTCATCCACGACCGAGATGAGACGTGCATTG
>NZ_JBQFZU010000162.1:0-552 GCF_056542405.1 Ruegeria sp. AD11(2025)
CGAAGATGATCCCAGGATTAAAGACAGAGAAAGAACCCAGACGATCGAGGGTCAGGTGACCGCTTGGCTACAAGAAACGAGTCCTGGAGCAAACCTAGAGATTTCCGAAATGAGAGAAATCGACGCTGTATCAGCAAGGTATTCGTTCAATCGTTCAGGTGACGTCGGCTCAAAGCCTTTCCGTGCAACGAATGTTGGTTTCGGCGTCTCCTATGCACTGCCCGTTCTAACAGCCCTCATCGGCGCGGAACCAGGAGACTTCGTGATCATCGAAAACCCTGAGGCGCACCTTCATCCGCGAGGGCAAACCAAGATGGGTGAACTTGCGGCCCGTGCTGCAGCGGCTGGAGTTCAGGTGGTCGTTGAGACACATAGCGATCATTTCTTGGACGGGGTTCGACTAGATGTGCGGCGGGGCAAAGTGGCAAGCGACCTCGCCAAGATCCACTTTTTCACCCGAGAAGGGGCGGAAAGCCATGTTACAAGTCCGCGTCTTCAGAGCGATGGCAGTCTTTCTGACTGGCCTAAGGGGTTCTTCGATGAGAAGGATGA
>NZ_JBQFZU010000163.1:0-544 GCF_056542405.1 Ruegeria sp. AD11(2025)
GTGCCCATGGGTGGAGAGTTGGATTATCTGGATGACGGAACGATCACGGCGGCGCTCCGGGCGCGCAAGGAAATTTAGGTCAGCATCTATAAATCAGCGTCCTTAAAAAGAGGCAACAAGAATGGCACCTCAAACGGTATTCAATTCAGGTACACATCTTGAACAAGTATCCAGATCTTTTTGTGCTGCGACATGGCGAAACCGAATGGAACACACTGGGGAAGTTCCAAGGGCGCAAGAATTCGCCGTTGACGGAAATTGGCAAGTCTCAGGCCCGGAAACAAAATGAGATACTCAGGCGAATACCGAATGCACCTTTGCGCGTTTTCGTCAGCCCGCAAAAGAGAGCAATGCATACCGCCCGCTTGGCAACGACGCCTCATCATGAGTTGATACATGATGAACGGCTTATGGAAATCGCGTTTGGGCAATGGGAAGGCGCAACGCGTGATTTCACCCGAGAGCAAATCGATTGTTCCTATGAAAGCTATCATTGGTTCTTCCGCAGCCCGGGTGGGGAAAGCTTTGATGACATCTGCGGTAG
>NZ_JBQFZU010000164.1:0-541 GCF_056542405.1 Ruegeria sp. AD11(2025)
ATTTTGCGAGCAATGACAGAGAAATCAGCGATGCCGGAAATAGACTTGATACGGGCGGAGCAAGCTGCTGAGGATCTTAGATCGCGTTTGGATGCTGTGATTACTGAGTTTGAGCAAACGAGATCTCAAGAGTATTCCGAGGCACTAATTTCCTTACAAAAGATTAACGAGCAAATTAGCAGTCGAGAAGATCAATTACTGAGGACAGATGTGCGTTCACCGATACACGGTGTTGTTAACAAAGTAATTGCAACTACGATCGGAGGAGTAGTACAGCCGGGCGACCCGCTCATCGAAATACTTTCTCTCGAGGATGAACTCCATATTGAAGGACAGATCGATCCGAGGGATATTGGGTTCGTTTATTCTGGAATGCCCGCAACTATTAAATTGTCTGCGTTTGATTTTTCGATTTATGGGGCACTTACCGGCACAGTAGTGCACGTAGGAGCAGATACAATTCTCGATAAAAATGAGCGTAATGGGGAACCTTATTATGAAGTCTTTATCAAACTTGACACCTCTACCTTGAAAGGTCCTA
>NZ_JBQFZU010000165.1:0-540 GCF_056542405.1 Ruegeria sp. AD11(2025)
TGACTGGATTTGCACGCAAAGTGGATGTTCGGAAATAGCTTAGACTTGGTTGCGAGCGATGATTGACTGTTGAGCCTTTGCAACGTAACACGCGTGGCCACAGTCGAGGAGGCTACTTTGGAAGACCGAGTTTTGTTCTTTTGCCACATCCAAAAGACTGGAGGTCAAACGATATGCAATTTGATCCAGCAGGCCTTTGGTTGGGAGAATTGCCTAAAGGTATGGGATCCTGCATTCGGTGCTGATGTTTCGCCGTTAGATTTTGCGGATTTAGAACCCCAAGAGTTAAGAAGGTACAAAGCGATTGTCGGACACCTTCCTATTGGTGTGTTTCTTAGAAATCGTACCGCCAGAAAGCTATATGAAGGTGGGAAGGTTCTGATGGCTGCAAGCGTCAGAGAGCCCGTTGCAAGAATAGTCAGTAACTACAACTATCAGTTGTTAAACCCGCACCTGAAGGGCACTTCATATGAAGTCACACAGTCTCTGGATGAATTTGCGTTGGACGTGCCGGAAAACTTCCAGTCAAGATATCTAATG
>NZ_JBQFZU010000166.1:0-537 GCF_056542405.1 Ruegeria sp. AD11(2025)
CGTAGGCTGCCCCCAGCGCTCCTCCGGCATCGCCAGCGGCTGGCTGAACCCATAGATTGTCAAAGGCACCGTCACGCAGGATTTTGCCATTGGCCACGCAGTTCAGGGCAACACCCCCAGCCATGCACAGATTTCGAATGCCGTGCTCCTGCGCCAGGTCGCGGGTGATGCGCAGCATGATCTCCTCGGTCACGGCCTGAACGGATGCCGCGATATCCATGTGAAACTGTGTCAGCGGATCGGTTTCCGGTTTCCGAACCGGATGGCCAAACAGGTCCTCCAGCGCCTGGCTGGTCATGGTCAATCCAGCCGTATAGTTGAAATACTTCTGGTTCAGGCGGAAGGAGCCGTCCTCTTTCAGATCAACCAGATGTTCAAGGATCAGGTCTTTGTATTGCGACACGCCATATGGCGCGAGGCCCATGACCTTGTATTCGCCAGAATTGACCTTGAACCCTGTGTAATAGGTAAATGCGGAATAGAGCAGGCCCAGAGAATGCGGGAAATGCAATTCCTTGACCAAGGTCAGCTCGTTGC
>NZ_JBQFZU010000167.1:0-531 GCF_056542405.1 Ruegeria sp. AD11(2025)
GCATAAGCTGGCGCAGATCAGAACGCGAATGAAATAATGCGTATTATTCATAGTCTAACCTTTGGTTTGGAAAACAAGTTTTGGGCCAATGGAAATCACACGCCACCGGGTCACGTAATCTTCCTAACCCTCCTGACTGTATCCAACGCCGGTGATGACGCCTCCAGCATCGGCGCGGCACAGCCAGGGTGCGTCGGCACCGGCAACGGAAACCGATGTGACTGTACCGGTCGGACTTGATTGGGTGGAGAGGGTCGATACATCGCCCGGCCCTCTGCCTGTTTCCGCAGCGACCAGAGCCTCGCAGCTCGCCTCCAGATCGGTTTCGGTGCCGGATCCGGTTTGACTGTTTGGTGCGCACGCACAAAATGCAAGAAAAACAACCGAGCCATAGATATGTTTCATAACCACCTGCTCTTTATTAGTAGGTCGAGATCGCGCTCCGATCCTCTGGCCCGATGCTGCCAGATCAAAACGAAAAAACAAGGTTCAATCCGAAACACTTTGGCCTAAAGCAGGCTCTGGCACCTC
>NZ_JBQFZU010000168.1:0-531 GCF_056542405.1 Ruegeria sp. AD11(2025)
GGCTAAACCTAGCTAAAGGTCCAGCACTGACTGTTTCAAGTTTAGAATGCATAAACGCTTTGTGAAGTTTTTCCGGAACAAAAAAAGCCGCTGCCTGTCGGCAGCGGCCTGGAATCACCTAGAATTGACCGGATATCAGTTCCCGATGGTTTGCAGATACGCAATCAGATCGGCGCGTTCTTCGGGTTTTCTCAAGCCCGCAAAGCTCATGGATGTGCCCGAAATATACGCGCTTGGGCGTTCAAGGAAGGCGTCTAGGGCCTCAGGTGTCCAGTTTCCGCCATGCGCCTGCATGGCTGCCGAATAACCGGTGAATCCTTTGGCCGTTGCAACGGGCCGGTCAACGATACCATACAGGTACGGACCGGTGCCATTGGCGCCATCTTCCAGTTTGTGGCAAGCCGTACACTTACGGTACACGCGGGCGCCCTTCTCGGGATCGGCAGCCGCCAACATGTCCTCGAACACAATTTCTTCGCCGTCCGCGCTTTCACCCGCGCTTTCGGTTTCGATGATATACGCAAGTTCGCC
>NZ_JBQFZU010000169.1:0-529 GCF_056542405.1 Ruegeria sp. AD11(2025)
AGTGCTGGCCGCGCTGGCTTGGGGCGTGAACACAATTCTGGTTGCCTTCGCTAAGTCTGACGGCTTTTCCGCACTCTCAGCTTTCGCCTTCATCGTTGGCATGTCGACCATCATAGCTCTCCCGTGCGCCTTTGTGGGCCTGGCTTTGGCAGTTCTGGCGCTGCGGTATGGTTGGGCCGGATGGGGGATGGCAATTGCCTCTGGCAGTCTATTAGCAGCGGGTGTTTTTACGTGGCTTTTACCGGTAGAGCCGGAAGGTATCCTATTTGGCGTCTGTTTCGGGGCAGCTTATGGCCTGACATTCTGGCTAAGCGCGCGCGTCACCTCACCAACTGTATTCGTTCTGGATTGAAGGACGGGCAGTTGGCAGGGGCAGCAACATAATCATTTGTTCTCCAGAACATGCGCTTTCGGGCTGCACGGTTGGCAATTGTAAGATGACAGGAAGTCAAAGTCACGCCCGATCCCCAAGCATACTCCCGGGTCGACTGAGACCAATTTGGACTGGCGCTCTCGGAGATGGAATACA
>NZ_JBQFZU010000170.1:0-527 GCF_056542405.1 Ruegeria sp. AD11(2025)
GACAAGTCTTCAAGATTTTGCCAACGCGAGTCTTCGACTGTGACTTCCAGGTTCATTTCGACACTTTCCGCAGCCTCAAACCGACGAGGCCCGGGATATCACCCCGTTTCGCGGCCAGCTTCAGCCTCATATGCCTCAATAATGGCCGCCACAAGCGGGTGGCGCACAACATCTTTTGACGTGAAATAGTTGAAGCTGATGTTTGGAATCGCCTTCAGCAGCCGTTCCGCATCCGCCAGACCCGACAGAACACCGCGCGGCAGATCGACCTGAGACCTGTCGCCTGTGATGACCATGCGGCTGCCTTCTCCAAGACGGGTCAGGAACATTTTCATCTGCATGGTGGTTGCGTTCTGCGCCTCATCCAGAACAACAAAGGCATTGGCCAAAGTCCGACCGCGCATAAAGGCCAGCGGGGCAATTTCGATTCGCTTTTCCTCGATCAGTTTGGCGAGTTGCTTGCCCGGCAGGAAATCGTTCAGCGCGTCATACAAAGGCTGCATGTACGGATCGACCTTGTCTTTCAT
>NZ_JBQFZU010000171.1:0-521 GCF_056542405.1 Ruegeria sp. AD11(2025)
CCTCGGCCTGGATCAAATGCCACCATCCGGGCATCTTCGCCTGCGCGCTGCTGAATTCCCAGCCGATGGGGTTCTATGCCCCCGCCCAGATCGTACGGGATGCCCGCGAACACGGGGTTCAGGTGCGCCCGGTCTGTATCAATGCCAGCTTCTGGGACAACGTGATGGAGCCGGACGGCCATGGCGGGCTGGCCCTGCGGCTGGGGTTCCGCCAGATCAAGGGCCTTTCCGAAGAAGACGCCAGCTGGCTGACCGCTGCACGCGGCAATGGCTACCATCAGGTCGACGACGTCTGGCGCCGGGCGGGACTTGGCCCCTCGGTGATCGAACGGCTGGCCGAGGCCGATACCTTTGCCGCCTGCGACCTGACCCGGCGCGAGGCGTTGTGGCAGGCCAAGGCAATTGCCACCGCCAAACCCCTGCCTCTGTTCTCGCAGGATCTGGAAGGCGAGGCGCTGGACGAACCCGAAGCCTACCTGCCGCAAATGACGTTGGGTGAGCAGGTGGTCGAGGATTACGTC
>NZ_JBQFZU010000172.1:0-519 GCF_056542405.1 Ruegeria sp. AD11(2025)
CCGGGATGCCATTTTGCTCCAATGCGTCCGCATACAGGTTCGGTCCATGGCCCCGCTTCTGCGCAGTCAGATCATCCCACCAGTCATGGTTACCCAGAACCGCAAAGACGCCATATCGGGCCTTCAATTCCGCCAATACCGGGGCTAAATCCGCGATTTTCACCGGGCGCGACACCATCTTATAGCCCGCCGCATAGTCTCCGAGCAAAAAAACCAGATCCGGTGACAGCGCATTGGTCCGGCGCACAATCTGTTGAATGCGCTTCAGCGTGACATGAGGTTCGCCGACATGCAGATCGGCCAAAACCGCGATCCGCAGGGGCGATGCTGTCCAGTCCGACCGCCGCAGACGCCATTTGCGCACGCGAAGTCGCAACGCGGGTTCGATGAAGAAGCCGTATAAGGCAGCAAAAAAGCCTGCCAGCGTCACCGCCAGCAGGCCTTTGATAAACCCGCGCCGGGTCAAAGGATCACATCCGCGAAGCGACGTTTTCCCAGTTCACCAGATTGTCGAGGAAG
>NZ_JBQFZU010000173.1:0-518 GCF_056542405.1 Ruegeria sp. AD11(2025)
GTGATACGCATATCACCTTGATGTGGCGGAGTGTTTCAGACTGAAACACGACGCGCAGGTTGATGCCGGTTGTTGGTTTGCAAGAAAACCTGCCCTCCTGTACGTCACGTGGAAACCGAGCGGGGGTCAGGCATGCACGATCTGGTCATTTTCGATTGTGACGGTGTTTTGGTCGACAGCGAGCCACTGTCAAATCAGGTGATGGTCGAAAACCTTGCGCGGTACGGGCTGAACCTGAGCGTCAAGGACAGTGTCGGGTTGTTCCTTGGCAGCACAATGGAAGGGGTCCGGGACAAGGCGCGATCGTTGGGGGCTGATTTATCGGATGATTGGGTGCAGGAAGTCCATGCTGAGATTTTTGAACGCCTGCGTGAAAACGTGCCCTTGATGCCGGGTGTGCCAGACCTTCTGGATGCACTGGACCGAAGCGGAATCCCCTATTGTATTGCCTCAAACGGCCCGCCGGAAAAAATGGAAATCACTCTGGGCCAGAACGGTTTATGGCCGCGGTTCAAAGA
>NZ_JBQFZU010000174.1:0-512 GCF_056542405.1 Ruegeria sp. AD11(2025)
CGCTGGGTCCTGAGGCGGGGACAGGATCGGCGATGAAGTCGGTCAATCAGTTGCTGGCGGGCACGCATATCGCGGCAATGGCCGAGGCAATGACCTTCGGCGTCGCACAGGGCTTGAAACCAGAGGATATCCTGAGAGTCATCTTAGTCTCGGCGGGCAACAGCTGGATGTTCGAGAACCGTGCCCCGCATGTGGTGGAGGGCGATTACACGCCGCTGTCGACAGTGGCCATCTGGCCCAAGGATCTGGGCATCGTCACCGAAGCCGCAAGTGCGATGGGGCTGGACCTCCCGGTTGCGCAACGCGCGCTGGGTCAGTTCCGGGAGGCCGCAGAGGCGGGTCTCGCCCAGGAGGATGACGCAGCGATTGCCAAATTCTACGCTGAGAGGGCGGGACTGAAACTACCGGGAGAATGACGTGAAGCTGGGATGTATCGGGGACGATTTCACGGGGTCCTCGGATCTTGCTAATACGCTGATGCGGCAAGGCATGGGTAGCGCTGTTTATGTGGG
>NZ_JBQFZU010000175.1:0-511 GCF_056542405.1 Ruegeria sp. AD11(2025)
GTGCCAATCCCAAGGGTGTCACGCCCCTCAGCCAGCGTGAAAGGTTTCGCGATCGAAAACCTTCGGATCGCAGGGCCGACGCAGCATTTATCCAAGCTTTGTGGGACCATTTTCAGGACCAACCCTTTGAGCGCGGCAATCTGGATGCCGGGCGGCTTTGCTGGTTGTTCGGGCGCGAGGTTGTTCCCGCAGAGGACCCGTTTGACCCGGCCAGTTATGAGGCGTTGCTCCGGATTGATCTGGATGCGGCGCGTGGGTCTTTTCCTGACGTTTTTGGCGGGGTGACCTGATCATGACCGCGCAGGCGTCACATCATACCCATCGCACGCATATGACTAGGCATGGCAGGGTGCGAAATCGTGCATTCTTACCTGATTTTCGGGCGATTACGGCGGTACGTTCAAGCAGCGGCGCAGCGCCTTTAGGCACGAATTTGCGCGGCAATTTGCCCGATGGGCAGAATTCAGCCGGAATCTCAGTTGGAAACAATACTTTGTTTTCGGTTTATATT
>NZ_JBQFZU010000176.1:0-505 GCF_056542405.1 Ruegeria sp. AD11(2025)
CGGGCAAACGGGTTAGGGAACAATATGCCGATACAGGCGGCTTCACTGATCTCGTATTTGCCGTTACTTCGCTGCTTGGCTACATGTTCATTCCGCGCATCAGGGATCTTCCCTCCAAGCGGCTTCATGTCTTTGATCGGCGCAGTGCCCCAAATGAGCTAAGGGGCTTGGTAGGTGACCGCATTTGCGAAAGCACAATCATAGCCAACTGGCCTGATGTTTTGCGCTGCATTGCGACGATGCTTTCGGGCAGGATGCAACCTAGTCAACTCCTGAAAAAACTGGCAGCGCGGCCACGGCAACATGATCTGGCCATTGCGCTGAGAGAAATTGGGCGCATCGAGCGCACATTGTTCATCATCGAATGGCTGCTCGACACAGACATGCAGCGACGCGCCCAAATCGGTCTCAACTAAGGTGAGGCGCATCACGCCCTGAAGAATGCCCTGCGGATCGGGCGGCAAGGAGAAATCAGAGATCGAACCACAGAAGGTCAACACTTTCG
>NZ_JBQFZU010000177.1:0-504 GCF_056542405.1 Ruegeria sp. AD11(2025)
TCGCGTCAGAAAGGCCTCCAAAAGAACAAGGGCTCCACCTTCCTCAGGTGTGACGGATGGGCAACGGATAAGGTCCGCGGTCAACTGGACTGGGTCAGTCATAGAGTGCCTTTCAAACAGGTACCTCTTGGGGTTCGTGCACAGATTCAACGAATTGGCCGGATTTCCAACCCCATCGTGCAAAAAACTGTTTGCCAACAACGCCGAATATCGGTTTGAGACGCGAAGAAAACGTGGGGCTTGACCCCGCGACCATCTTGCCGCGCCCGTGAAAATTGCGTTACAGGGCGGCGAAACAGGTTACCGACTATGAAGCGCTCACTCTTCGCACTGATCTGCCTGACTTTCACGGTTCTTGCACAGCAAAGCCAGGCGCAGTCCTTATCGGTCACCACCGTGACCCGCCCTCCGTTTTCCTATGTCGAAGACGGGGCACAGGTCGGGTTTTCCATGGATCTGCTCGAGGCCTTGGCCGAGTCGCTGAACTGGGATTACACAGTCAAC
>NZ_JBQFZU010000178.1:0-502 GCF_056542405.1 Ruegeria sp. AD11(2025)
TCGCCATTCAGGTGTGGCCGGTCATCCGGCTCGCCCTCAAACAGCTTTTCGTCCTGCATCCCCGACGGCGCAAAGCGCTCGATCACCACATCCCAGCGCAACCCCATGTCCTGTGTTTGGTTGTAATAGGTCAGCAGTTCCTTCCACGGCGAACTGAGGTCTTTGTAGGCCGCCAGCGCCGCCACCAACGCACCCAATGAGACAGAGCCCTGAAGAACCAGCAGACCGCCCACCAGATAGAACATGAACGGCGTCAGCTGCGAGATGAAGTTGTTTATGAACTTCATAAAGAACTTCTTCTGGTAAATCTCGAACCGGATTCCGAACAATCGGCCCAACTGATCCGAGACCATAGCGCGGCGGTACCGCCAGCCACCATTGGCACGCAGTGTTGCGGCACCGGCTGCGTTCTCTCCGATCTGGGCTGCCAGCACACGGACTTCCTGGATGCGTTTCTTGTTCAGCAGATTGATTTGACGCTGCAGGCGCGGGATCAGCCACG
>NZ_JBQFZU010000179.1:0-500 GCF_056542405.1 Ruegeria sp. AD11(2025)
TCTGCCCGGGCGGTACCTGCGCCAATCATCACCGCGTCATGGCGCGCGCGCATCGCGTGAACGGCCCGACGCGCCCCGGGACCTGTAATCCACTGGCTATGTCCGCTTGCTGTTGCAATCCGGCCGTCGAAACTGCTGGCCAGTTTCAAGGTCACAAAAGGCCGGCCCTGTTCGGTTTTCAACAAGAAACCCGCCAGGTCGTATTCCGCCTGTTCAGCCAGAACACCCGTCACAACGTCGATCCCTGCCGCGCGTAACATCTCAAAGCCCTGCCCCGCCACCCGCGGGTCACTGTCTTCGATAGCAGAGACCACGCGCGCCACGCCGGCCGCGATCAAAGCCTCGGCGCAGGGGGGTGTCTTGCCATGATGGGAACAAGGTTCCAGTGAGACGTAGGCTGTCGCACCACGGGCATCTGGCCCGGCTTGTTTCAGCGCTTCGGTTTCAGCGTGTGGGCGTCCACCGGGTTGGGTCCACCCACGACCGATGATCCGGTCATC